>NZ_JAERJS010000002.1:0-195554 GCF_018257525.1 Tatumella sp. JGM130
GGTTTTATAATCACGAGCGACCGAATATGGCACTGAATGGCTACACGCCGATGCAACATATTCAACGCTTATCTGATTCTACTTATCGCCTCCGTTAAAAATGGGGGGGTTACCCTGTTACGAGATAAGTTGAGAGTCTGTGAAATAAAAAAATCCACGCAATTGCGTGGATTTTATGGTTTTTTGTGATTTTTATGAGACTCAATGAAACCTCATAAGACAACACATTTTATTTAGACGTTAAACAGGAAGTTCATAATATCGCCATCTTTAACGATATACTCTTTTCCTTCGGCACGCATTTTACCGGCTTCTTTGGCACCCTGTTCGCCTTTGAACGCGACAAAGTCGTCAAAAGCGATGGTCTGGGCACGGATAAAGCCTTTTTCGAAGTCGGTATGTATTTTGCCGGCCGCCTGGGGGGCGGTTGCGCCGACAGGGATAGTCCAGGCACGGACTTCTTTAACACCGGCGGTGAAGTAGGTCTGCAGGCTGAGCAGGGCGTAACCGGCACGGATCACACGGTTCAGGCCCGGTTCTTCGAGGCCCAGTTCGGCCATAAATTCTTCGCGGTCCGCGTCGTCCAGTTCAGCAATATCCGATTCAACCGAAGCACAGACCGGCACGACCACAGAACCTTCCTGGTCGGCGATAGCCCGGACCTGATCGAGGAACGGGTTGTTTTCGAAGCCGTCTTCATTGACGTTAGCAATGTACATGGTTGGTTTCAGGGTCAGGAAACTCAGATAGCGGATCAGGGCTTTTTCGTCTTCATCCAGTGCCAGTGCACGCAGCATGCCGGCATTTTCCAGCTGTGGCAGGCACTTCTCCAGCACTTCCAGTTCGGCTTTCGCGTCTTTATCGCCGCCTTTGGCTTTTTTCTGTAAACGCTGGATAGCGCGTTCACAGGTATCCAGATCGGACAGGGCCAGTTCAGTGTTGATTACTTCAATATCATCAGCCGGATTCACTTTCCCGGAAACGTGAATAATATTGTCATCTTCAAAACAGCGAACAACATGACCGATAGCCTCGGTTTCGCGGATGTTAGTCAGAAACTGGTTACCCAGGCCTTCACCTTTAGATGCGCCTTTTACCAGACCGGCAATATCGACAAATTCCATGGTGGTGGCGATAGTACGCTGAGGTTTAACGATTTCTGCCAGCTTGTCCAGACGCGGGTCAGGCATGGGAACCACACCGGTATTGGGTTCAATAGTACAGAACGGAAAGTTAGCCGCTTCAATACCCGCTTTCGTCAGCGCATTAAACAGGGTGGATTTACCAACATTTGGCAGGCCCACGATACCGCATTTAAATCCCATGCTTGAGTTACCTTATAACGTATTGGCGGCAGATAAACAGACTGCCGCCGGAACTGTAAAATTTTGCCGCATTATACACATAACCACCCATAATGGCGCGGATTTCCGGAGCCGCTTAACCGGCTTTAAAGCTATGCAGGCGGTTCATTGCTTTAAGCCGATCGTCTTTCAGCCATACTTCCGTACAACGGACAGCCTCATCAATGGCTTCGTCAATCAGTTTTTGTTCACTCTGCGGTGGTTTACCCAGAACAAAACCGGTGACTTTATTACGGTCACCGGGATGGCCGATGCCGATACGCAGTCGATGGAAGTCGGCATTATTCCCCAGCTTACTGATGATATCCTTCAGTCCGTTATGTCCGCCATGACCGCCACCTTGTTTGAATTTAGCGACTCCCGGCAGCATATCAAGTTCATCATGGGCGACCAGAATTTCCTGCGGCGTAATGCGGTAAAAAGTGGCCATGGCAGCCACAGCTTTGCCGCTCAGGTTCATAAAGGTTGCAGGTACCAGTAACCGGACATCATTTCCTGCCAGGCTGATACGGGCTGTGTAGCCGTAGAATTTAGGTTCTTCTTTTAACGACTGATTATGTCGTTCTGCCAGCAAATCGAGATACCAGGCGCCGGCATTATGCCGGGTGGCCGCATATTCCGCGCCCGGATTCGCCAGACCTACAATCAGTTTAATACTGCTCACAATTTCTACCCTGCCATGATTACAAAGGCATTAGTTTACTGCCTGACACGCATAAGCACAAAGATCAGTCGCCAGCGCACGTAATGGTAATTTTCGCTCAGGTTTGTGATCTGAGTAGCAGAATTGATTAGTATTGATTACTAAACTTTTGTTTAATTGTTCAACGGCTGTCGCATGGCAGAAAGGGGAGATGATGAAACATAAACAATGTCTGAGATATGGCAATGCGCTGATGGGCATTGGCCTGCTGGTTATTGTTACAGGGATGGTATTAGCCGTGATGAGTCAGTTGCATTCTGTTCACCTGCCTGCGGTTGCTGTGGACGGTGCTGTATTTGCTATCTTCCTCGGAGCCTTATTATGGCTGGCGGGCGCACAACTCGGCGGACGTGAAAAAGTCTGTGACCGCTATTTTTTGCTGCGTTACAGTGGCTGTAATCTGCATCCGCGCCATAAATCATCACCGGCAACGGATGTGGATTCAGTGACTCAGTAACGCGCAGCGCTTTCCGGACCAGCATAACGTTTATATAACAGCGGGTCATTACATGAAAAAGCCGGGCATTATGCCCGGCTTTTTAGCTGAAATGATAAGCAGTGATTAATGCTCAAACATTGCAGAGATAGATTCTTCGTTACTGATACGGCGGATAGCTTCAGCCAGCATTCCGGATAATGTCAGCGTCCGGACATTAGGCAGTGCTTTGATTTCCGGTGACAAAGGAATGGTATCACAGACAACCACTTCATCAATTACCGAGTTACGCAGGTTTTCCAGGGCATTACCTGAGAAAATAGGGTGGGTTGCATAGGCAAATACCCGCTTGGCACCGCGTTCTTTCAGCGCTTCTGCAGCTTTACACAGAGTGCCGCCGGTATCGATCATATCATCGACCAGTACGCAATCACGGCCGGCAACATCACCGATAATGTGCATGACCTGAGAAACATTTGCCCGCGGGCGGCGTTTATCAATGATGGCCATATCGGCATCATTCAGCAATTTGGCGACTGCACGGGCACGGACAACACCACCAATGTCCGGAGAAACCACAATCGGGTTTTCCAGATTCAGCTGCAACATATCTTCCAGCAGGATCGGGCTGCCGAATACGTTATCTACCGGTACATCAAAGAAGCCCTGAATCTGTTCTGCGTGCAGGTCAACCGTCAGAACACGGTCAACACCTACGCTGGAAAGAAAATCGGCAACAACTTTTGCGGTAATGGGGACACGGGCAGAACGGACGCGACGATCCTGACGGGCATAACCAAAGTAAGGGATAACGGCGGTAATACGTCCGGCGGAGGCGCGACGCAGCGCGTCAACCATTACCACCAGTTCCATCAGATTATCGTTAGTAGGAGCGCAGGTGGACTGAATGATAAAAATATCACCGCCACGCACGTTTTCATTAATCTGTACACTGACTTCACCATCACTGAAACGACCGACAGCGGCGTCCCCGAGGTTAGTGTAAAGACGGTTGGCTATGCGTTGCGCCAGTTCCGGGGTAGCGTTACCAGCAAAAAGCTTCATATCGGGCACGAGAAAAACCTCAGGCTTTACGTCCAGAGAACTCCCTGCGCTGTGCCACAGGGAAAGTTCACACAGGTGTATAAATGCGATACGCGCAGTATCTGGAACAGGATGATACTGTCACGCACACGCTGATCACTCAGACAAACACATTTGCAACGGTGAGGTATTCACCCCGCGCGCCACAAAAGCAGTTATCCATTCAGGAGCGAGTTCAAGAACCTGAAGGGCGGCTTCCTCTGTGTCAAACTCGGCAAACACACAGGCACCTGTCCCTGTCAGGCGTGATGGCGCGTATTCTAACAGCCAGACAAGCAATTCATCAACCTTACGAAAACGTTTTCTTACGACAGCTTCACAATCATTATGCCAGCAACTATCCATAAGCTGGTTTAATGTCCGGTGCGGAGTATCTCGGGTAAGTTGCGGATCGCCGAAAACGGCCGGGGTAGGAATACTTTCTCCGGGATGGGCGACCAGGTACCATTTTTCCGGCGGACTGGCGGGTTGCAGTTGTTCGCCGACACCTTCGGCAAAGGCCGCATAACCGTGAACAAATACCGGCACGTCCGCCCCCAGTTGCAGCCCGAGGCTTGCCAGGTATTCGGCAGAGTAACCGCAATTCCAGAGCTGGTTTAACGCCACCAGTACGGTGGCGGCGTTGGATGATCCCCCCCCGAGACCGCCGCCCATCGGGATTTTTTTCTCAACAGTGAATTTGGCACCGGCATCTTCGCTGATCCGCCGGTCTGCGAGGGCCGCGGCTTTCAGCAACCGTGCCGCACGGATAATTAAATTATCTTCATCGGCGACCGCGGCCAGCGGGGTATTCATCCGCAGCCGGGCAGAGAAGTCAGTGCTGATAGTCAGGCTGTCGCCGTAATCAAGGAACTGAAACAATGTCTGCAGATTATGGTAGCCGTCGGCACGCTGACCAGTGATATAAAGGAACAGATTCAGTTTTGCCGGACTGGGCCAGGTTGTGGTCATGGTAATTTCCAGCTGTCCATACGTAATTTGATACGCAGATGACCGGTGGTTAACTCGAGGTCGGCGGGCAGGGCGGGTTTCACGTCCTGACGGTAATCATTGATAGTAACCTGCCATGTCTGGCCGTCGTGGGTATAGGTTGCGCTACGCAACTGGTACTGGTTATTCAGGGTATAGCTGTTGGCTGAACCGGGCAGTCCCAGCATCCACTGCCGCAGGTTTTCCAGCGGAATGTTCATGCCGGTCAGTTCAGAGATCATCTGAGTGGCATTGTGGCTGAAGTAGCGTTTCCCTGTATTGTCCACCAGCTGTACGGTTGTTCCCTGGGTATCCAGCTGCATTTCGGTACTGCCCAGCGGGCTGGTTAATAACAGCCGGTAACGATCGCTGGCTGTCTGTTGCCAGTTATAACGGGCATACACTTTTTGTTGTTCAGAAAGGTAGGCAAAGGCCCCGCGGGTTTGAAAAGCCGTAATTTTCTTAACTTCACTGACATGCTGTTTCCATTGGGCGGAGTCCGGGCTTTGGCCGGGTCCCTGTGGCGGGGGGGTAACACAGGCGCTTAACAGCAGGCTGGCAACAGGCAGGCACCGGCCCAGCCTGCGTCTATTCAATATACTCACGTCGTCATCTCCTCAGACCCGGATGTTTACTGCAGAGCGCTAAACGCTACCGTGCAGGCATTTAACCGTCAATGCTATTCGGGGAATATTATATGGGATCAGGTTAATCTTATTACAGTCATAGCTTTTGTATGGCTTTTCTTGATCTGCCTCATCTTGTAGAATGGTCCTATAACCCTGAAATTACCGGGACAACCCGACCAGAATCACCATGACGCTTCTAGCACTCGGAATCAATCACAAAACGGCACCTGTCGCGTTGCGCGAACGGGTATCTTTTGGGCCGGACACACTTGATAAAGCGCTGGACAGCCTGTTATCACAGCCACAGGTACAAAGTGGTGTGGTACTTTCAACCTGTAATCGCACTGAATTATACCTGAGTGTCGATGAAAATGATGATATTCAGGAGCAGTTGGTACGCTGGCTGTGTACGTATCATCAGCTTAAAGAGGAAGACGTCAGGCAAAGTCTGTACTGGCACGAGAATAATGCGGCGGTCAGCCATCTGATGCGGGTCGCCAGCGGGCTGGACTCTCTGGTGCTGGGTGAACCCCAGATTCTGGGTCAGGTAAAAAAAGCCTTTGCAGAATCTCAGCGTGGTCATGTACTGAGCAGCGAACTGGAGCGTATGTTCCAGAAAACCTTTTCGGTGGCCAAACGGGTTCGTACCGAAACAGAGATTGGTGCCAGTGCGGTATCGGTGGCCTTTGCGGCCTGTACCCTCGCCAGGCAGATTTTTGAATCACTGTCGAAAGTGAATGTGTTGCTGGTCGGTGCCGGGGAAACTATCGAACTGGTTGCCCGTCATCTGCGTGAGCACCGTGTACAGAAGCTGATTATTGCTAACCGGACCCGGGAACGTGCTCAGCGGCTGGCAGAAGAAGTCAATGCTGAAGTTATCGACATTGGTGATATCAGCTCTCGGTTGCAGGACGCGGATATTATTATCTCGTCCACCGCCAGCCCGCTTCCGATTATCGGTAAAGGTATGGTGGAACGGGCGCTAAAAGCCCGGCGTAATCAGCCGATGCTATTGGTAGATATTGCAGTACCGCGGGATGTTGAACCGGAGGCGGGTAAACTGGCGAATGCCTATTTATATACTGTCGATGATTTACAGACCATTATTCAGCAGAATATGGCACAGCGTGAAGCGGCGGCGGTTGAAGCCGAAAGTATCGTGGTGCATGAAAGCTGTGAGTTTATGTCATGGCTGCGGGCGCAGTCGGCGGTAACCACCATCCGTGATTACCGTGAACAGGCTGAACATATCCGTGAAGACCTGGAATCCAGGGCGTTACTGGCATTAGAGCAGGGACAGGATGCGAAAAAAGTGCTGCATGACCTTGCCCATAAACTGACTAACCGGCTGATCCATGCGCCGACAAAATCTCTCCAGCAGGCTGCCCGTGACGGGGACGATGAACGCCTGCAAATTTTACGTGACGGCCTTGGCATTGAATAATGCCGGGTGGTCCTTTTCAGTGATTGGAAAAACCTCAAATACATGAAGACATCAATTGTTGCCAAACTCGAAGCGCTGCAGGAACGCCATGAAGAAGTTGAAGCGTTATTGGGTGATGCCGGGGTCATTGCAGATCAGGAGCGTTTCCGGGCGTTATCCCGCGAATATGCTCAGTTAACCGACGTGACCAAATGCTTCCGCCACTGGCAGCAGGTTCAGGATGATATCGAAACAGCAACTCTGATGCTCGACGATCCCGAAATGCGGGAGATGGCTAACGACGAATTACAACAAGCGAAGAGCCAGAGCGAAATACTTGAGCAGGAACTGCAGGTACTGTTGCTGCCAAAAGATCCGGACGATGAACGTCCCTGTTTTGTTGAAGTCCGTGCCGGAACCGGTGGTGATGAAGCTGCTTTGTTTGCCGGTGATCTGTTCCGTATGTACAGTCGCTATGCGGAAACCAACCGCTGGCGTGTCGAAATCATCAGTGCCAACGAAGGCGAACATGGTGGCTATAAAGAAGTCATTGCGAAAATTATCGGTGATGGCGTTTACGGCCGGCTGAAATTTGAATCCGGTGGTCACCGTGTACAGCGGGTACCTGAGACCGAATCCCAGGGGCGTATTCATACTTCAGCCTGTACTGTGGCTATTATGCCGGAGATCCCGGATGCCGAGCTGCCGGATATTAATCCGTCGGATCTGAAAATTGATACTTTCCGGTCGTCGGGAGCAGGTGGTCAGCACGTTAACACCACTGACTCTGCTATCCGTATTACGCACCTGCCAACCGGTATCGTGGTGGAGTGCCAGGATGAGCGTTCGCAGCATAAGAACAAAGCGAAAGCCTTGTCGGTTCTGGGGGCACGTATCCATGCCGCCGAAATGGCCAGACGTCATGAAGCCGAGGCTTCGGCGCGGCGTAACCTGCTGGGCAGCGGTGACCGCTCTGACCGTATCCGGACCTACAACTTCCCTCAGGGACGGGTCACGGATCACCGTATCAACCTGACACTGTACCGGCTGGATGAAACAATGGAAGGTAAACTGGACAGCCTGATCGAGCCTATTGTTCAGGAATATCAGGCAGATCAGCTGGCGGCACTGGCAGGCCAGGAATAATGCGGATACGTGACTGGCTGGCACAAAGCCGTGTGGTATTGCAGCACAGTGAAAGTCCGAAACGTGATGCGGAAGTACTGCTCGGCTATGTGCTGGCGAAACCCCGTAGCTGGCTGATTGCCTTTGATGATACCAGTCTGTTGCCTGCCCAGTTAACCCGCTTAACCATGTTGCTGGAACGCCGCCGGGCAGGGGAACCTGTGGCCCATTTGCTGGGGGAGCGGGAATTCTGGTCACTGCCCTTAAAAGTGAATAACAGTACCCTGATCCCGCGGCCGGATACGGAAGTGCTGGTCGAGGTCGCCCTGCAATTGCTCGGGGCATCGCCTGCGGCGGTGCTTGACCTGGGCACCGGCAGCGGAGCGGTTGCACTGGCGATAGCCAAAGAACGGCCGGACTGTGAAATTACCGGGGTGGACAGGGTGCCTGAGGCTGTTGCACTGGCCCGTGAAAATGCCGCACTGCTGGCGTTATCCGGTTGCCGGTTTTTGCAAAGCGACTGGTTCAGTGAACTGTCTGGCGCAAAGTATCAGCTGATTGTCAGTAATCCTCCTTATATTGATGCGACGGACCGGCATCTGCAGCAGGGGGATGTCCGTTTTGAGCCCCTCAGTGCACTGGTGGCGGATGAGGGCGGGCTGGCAGATCTGCGTAAGATTGCAGACCAGAGCCGTGACTGGTTACAGAAAGGGGGCTGGCTGGCGATGGAGCATGGCTGGCAACAGGCAGATGCGGTAAGCCGTTTACTGACGGATGCCGGTTATCAGCAGGTGGCCACACAAGCAGACTATGGCGGTAACCCGCGGGTAACTTTTGGCCAGTATAATCCCGGACAGATGGCGGGCTGATATGAACAATTATTTTACCGTTATAAAATCGATTCACATCTTCACCGCAATCGTTTCGGTGTTGTTATTTACCGGCCGTTTTTACTGGAAAACGGCAGGCTCCGCGATGATGCAGCGTCGCTGGGTGAAAATCACTCCGCATATTAATGATACGCTGCTGTTGCTGACCGGCATTATGCTGGTGCTGATCACCCGTTATTATCCGTTTACTGCCGATGGCAGCTGGCTGACCGAAAAATTAATGGCGGTCATTCTGTATATCGGTTTCGGATTTGTCGCTTTTGGTCGTCGTAATTTTTCACCGTTTATCCGCGGAATTGCATTTTGTGCAGCATTACTGATGCTGGTTATCATTGTCTTCCTTGCGATCAACAGAATACCGCTAGTGGGGATGTTATGAGTTCCGCAAACCAATTTGATTTTAGTCATGGCTCATTGTGTGAAGCCATGCTGACTGTAATGCAGGACATCCGGTCCGATTTTTCGGCCGGGAATGTGCGGCGGCAGTTAGAGTTGCTGGTCACTGAAGCAGAAACTTATGTGGCCGGTGAAACTGACCCTGAGAAGCGTCTCGGGAAACTGATGGAGCTGTTTTACGGGCAGTGGGGATTTGGCGGGGCCGGCGGTATATACCGCTTATCCGATGCCTTGTGGCTGGATAATGTGCTGAAAACCCGTCAGGGCACAGCCGTTTCACTCGGTGCGTTACTGCTGTTTATTGCAGACCGGTTATCTCTGCCACTGTTGCCGGTTATTTTCCCGACACAGCTGATTGCCCGGGCTGACTGGATTGATGGCGAAATGTGGTTAATTAACCCGTTTAACGGCGAAACGCTGGACGAACATACACTGGATGTGTGGGTGAAAGGGACTATCGGGCCGACATCCGGTTTGTATGATGAAGACCTGGATGAAGCTGATATTGCTTCGGTTATTCGTAAAATGCTTGATACACTGAAAGCCTCGTTGATGGATGAACAACAGCTGGAGCTGGCGTTAAAAGTCAGTGAAGTTCTGCTGAAAATGGATCCTGAAGACCCCTATGAAATTCGTGACCGGGGTTTGATTTATGCGCAACTTGAATGTGAACATGTTGCATTAAGTGACTTAACCTATTTTATTGAACAATGCCCTGAAGATCCGGTCAGTGAAATGATTAAGGTGCAGATCCATGCCATCGGGCAAAAACACGTTACGCTGCACTAAGCCGCGTTGATATCAGTAATTAAAGGAACAACAGTATGACAGAGAAAGTAGTCTCTATTGGTGACCTCAGGGTAGCAAACGATCTGCCATTTGTGTTGTTCGGTGGTATGAACGTTCTCGAATCCCGTGAACTTGCCATGCGTATCTGCGAACACTATGTCAGAGTGACAGACAAACTGGGTATCCCTTACGTTTTTAAAGCTTCGTTTGATAAAGCGAACCGCTCCTCAATTCATTCTTACCGTGGCCCTGGCCTGGAAGAAGGTCTGAAGATCTTTGCCGAGCTGAAAAGTACTTTTGGTGTGAAAATTATTACCGATGTACATGAAGCTGCCCAGGCACAGCCTGTGTCCGAAGTGGTTGATGTTATCCAGCTGCCGGCATTTCTTGCCCGTCAGACAGACCTGGTCGAAGCGATGGCGAAAACCGGTGCTGTGATTAACGTAAAAAAACCACAGTTTGTCAGCCCGGGGCAGATGGGTAATATTGTTGATAAATTTGCCGAAGGCGGTAATGATCAGGTGATCCTCTGTGACCGCGGCAGTAACTTTGGTTACGATAATCTGGTGGTTGATATGCTTGGCTTTAATGTCATGAAAAAAGTGACGCATAACTCCCCGGTGATTTTTGACGTTACCCATGCCCTGCAAACCCGGGATCCTTTTGGGGCGGCATCCGGTGGTCGCCGTGCCCAGGTAGCAGAACTGGCGCGTGCCGGGATGGCGGTAGGGATTGCCGGGCTGTTTATTGAAGCGCATCCGGATCCGGATAATGCAAAATGTGATGGCCCTTCAGCATTACCGCTGGATAAGCTGGAACCTTTCCTGGTTCAGATGAAAGGGATTGATGATTTAGTTAAATCGTTCCCGGCGCTGGATACCAGCCGCTAAGTTATACAGAGTGCAGCGCAATTCTGTGCTGCACTGGCTCCTGTCTGTGCCGGGATGATTACCGGCCCTGTTTCTGTATCGCAGCCATGCCATTTGGTTTATGTCGTATATTCTCTGCTTCTGTCTCTGCCTCTGCCTGCCCGGGAAATACCTGTCTGTGCGCCTGATGGCTGCAAGGAGTTGTAGCAGAGCAGTACTGACGCTGAGGGGCGGGCAGAAAGGGCCGGGATTATCCGATCTGCCACAGGCGCAATCCTGCGCCTGTGGTGGTTTGTCAACAGGTTACAGCATAATAGTCATCAGGTAGCCGATAAACAGCGCCAGATGCGCGGCACCATTGAGTACGTTAGTGCGTCCGGTAGAAAATGACACCTGGCACAGTAACAGCACACTGCACATAATCACCATTTGTGGCGCTTCGAGGCCGAAAATCAGCGGCTGGCCGGTAATGACTGCGATCAGGCTGACCACCGGTACTGTTAACGAAATTGTCGCCAGTACGGAGCCGAAAAACAGATTCATAGCCCGCTGTACCTGGTTAGCCAGCACTGCTTTGATAGCCCCTAATCCTTCCGGAGACAGGATCAGCAGGGCAATCAGGAAACCGGTAAACTGTGGCGGCGCATTCAGGTCGCCCAGCAATTGTTCCAGTACCGGTGCATTCATTTTAGTCACACTGATCACCGCCAGCAGATGGATAATCAGCCATAAGGCATGCCAGCCGCTGCTATGAGCAGAAGGTTTACCATGGTGAGGGTCACCGTCATCACTTTCGTCTTCATGTTCATAAATAAACAGACTCTGGTGGGTTTTGGTCTGGATAAGCAGGAATACCCCGTACATAGCTGCGGACACGGCAGCGATTAACAGTGCCTGACCAGTGGTAAAGTTACCGCCCGGCAGGGCATTAGGAAAAACCAGAACCAGAATGGCTAACGGGAAGATAGCAATCAGATACTGTTTTACTCCTGCCAGATTGACATATTGTGTGGCGAATTTGCGGCCGCCGAGCAGCAGCGCAAAACCCACCAGCCCGGCAGTCACGATCATAATAATTGAGTACAGGGTATCGCGCATCAGCCCGGCACTGGCATTTCCGGTCGCCATCAGTGCCGAAATCAGACTGACCTCCAGGATTACCACCGACAGAGTCAGAATCAATGAACCAAAGGGTTCCCCCAGCCGGTGGGCCAGTACATCAGCGTGACGAACAACGCTGAAAGCGCTGCAGAGGATCGCGACCAGGGTTAATATATTGATGGCGATGACCAGCGGCAGGGACGTCTGATGGCTGAAGAACCATAAAACGCCCAGGGCAATTATTGGGAAAATTAATGAGTATTCCGTATGGCGGGTTTTTTCATGCGCTGGCATTCTCTCTCCTCACGCGTTATAAATTGGACTCTCTGTAACTCTGTGCAGCCTTGTTACCGGGTAAATTTCCGGGAGATACTGTATCATTAAAAGATATTACTGACACATTTATTTACTCCGTAGTGATATTTTAATTACCTTTCTGTTTTCTCTGCTATCTTCATTTAACTTAATGATTTAAATGGATTTAAAATATTTTTGATTCATGATTTTTTTAGGTTATCTTGCAAAAAGTCGTGGTTATTACATCACTAACAACACTGAGTCTGTTATTTGTGTTTCCGGGGTAATATTATCGATTTTTTATATTTATCTCTTTGTTTCATATGTATTATTTTTTATTTTTCAGCCAGTAGTCTGCGCCGGGGGGAGTTGCCGGGAAAGAGCTATTTATGTGATGCTCTTCACATAATGGCCGGTTTATTGTAATGATAGCAGTATTGAGTATTCCCCGGTGATTAAGGAGGACGATGTGCTGACCCGGGATTTTTTGATCAATGCGGATTGCCGGTCCTCATTCGGACATATTGATGATCAGTTATTGCTGACTCCGCAACAGCGTAAAGCCTCGCTGGCGGAATTTCTTAACCGGTTGCCGGAAGGTTTACCCGTATGGATATTTGGTTACGGATCTTTAATGTGGAATCCGGTGCTGGATTATAATGACGTACGGCCTGCGGTCCTTGAGGGCTGGCATCGTGCGTTTTGTATCCGGCTGATAGCCGGCCGGGGAACAGAATGTCAGCCGGGCAGGATGCTGGCTTTACAGTCGGGCGGCAGAACCCGCGGACGGGTGTTTCGCCTGAGTGACGATAACCGGGCTGAAGAGCTGGAATTACTCTGGAAACGGGAAATGCTGACCGGCTGCTATTGTCCGCGCTGGGAAGCGGTTACCCTTGATGACGGGCAACAGATTATCGCGCTGGTATTCACTATCAATCCCCTGCATCCCTTGTTTGAGTCTGATAACAGTCCTTCAGTGATTGCCCCGTTAATTGCTGCAGCTAAAGGGCCTCTCGGAACAAATGCACAATATCTGTATCAACTGGTCAGCAGTCTGTCGGAACTCGGAGAACAGGATGACACTCTGTTATCCCTGGCCCGCGACGTCAGACAATTACAACAACAGTAACCGGTGAGCGGTGACGGTGGCTTTATGCTGATACTCAGTGGTTCCACAGTGCCGGGTTAAGGCGGGGTCTGCATTCAGTGCCGGCTATGGTATACTGGGGCATCTGCTTTTCTGACATCAGGTCAGCCACCGTTTCTCTGTTCTCTTTGACGCTGTTGAATTTATTATGCCTTTAAACAGATCATGCCGGTTTTGCTATTCATTTTTACTGTTATGTTCTGCCGCCGCGGGGATACCTCAGGCCGGGGCAGACAGTAACCTTACCGGTTCACCAACTACGGCTGGCAGCAGGGAGCCTGAAGGAGAAGAGAACCGTTCGTTACCGGACCTTGGTAGTAGCGCCAGCCAGAGTGATTTCTCGAAGCAACTGGCGGAAATTGCCCAATCAATCGCACAGGAAAATTCCAGCAATACGGATACCAGCCTCGGACACAGTGCAGGTCTGTGGGCTTTTGACCACTTGCGTGACCAGTTATCGGAAAAACTCAATCAGGCGGGGCAGAGTTTGCTGTCGCCTTACGGGCGAACCAATATTAATCTGGATGTGGACCTGAACGGTAACTTTGATGGTACTTCTGCCAGGCTGCTGAGTCCGCTGGAGGATAATGATCGTTATCTGGTATACAGCCAGCTGGGGATAAGTCAGAGTTCGCCCGGGACTACCGGCAGTGTCGGAGTGGGGCAGCGCTGGGGGGCCGGACACTGGCTATTTGGCTATAACTCTTTTCTTGATCATCTGTTCAATCAGCGTCTTGACAGAGCATCGTTTGGTACCGAGGCCCGCGGCGATTTTCTGAGTTTCTCGGCCAATTATTATCTGCCGGTTTCCGGCTGGCGTGAGACTGACAGTACACGTATGGCCCGTATGGCCCACGGCTATGATATTACCAGCCAGGGCTATCTGCCGTTTTACCGCCAGCTTGGTGTCTCCGTCAGCTGGCAGCAATATCTCGGGGATAATATTGATGCTTTTAACAGCGGGAATTATTACCATAATCCGGCAGCACTGTCTCTGGGATTCACTTATACGCCGGTCCCGCTGGTCACTTTCTCTGCCAGTCATAAGACCGGAACCGGAGGCGAAAGTCAGGATTTATTCGGGTTAAAATTTAATTACCGTTTCGGTGAGTCACTGGCAAAACAGCTGTCTCCCGATGAAGTCGCGGCGGTGCACTCTCTGCGGGGCAGCCGCTATGATGCCGTTACCCGCAATAACAGTCCGGTATTATCCTACCGCGACATCCCGGCACTGAGTGTATTTCTTGCCACGCCGCCGTGGCAGCTGACCGGCGGAGAAACCCTGATGCTGAAATTACAGGTCAGCCCGGCGGGTAATATCCGCAGTATTCACTGGCAGGGCGATACCCGTGCACTTAGTCTGACTTCGCCGGCCAGTAATACCGACTTGCAGGGATGGAGTGTGATTATTCCGCGCTGGGATAATGATCCGCAGGCAACCAACGAATATCATCTGGCGGTAACTATTGAAAATGCCCGCCATCAGACCACGTCAAACTGGATCACCCTGAAAGTGGACCAGCCACTTTCTCTGCCAGAGGCTCCCGTCCAGCCACAATATGATCTGATGGCCCCCTGAGTTTTCCCCGCCACGGTGCACCCTGTTGCCGGATTTTCTTTTACGCCCCATAAAGGGGCATTCTGTGATCATAAGGGCGGATAATTGCACCTGTATGGGGCGTTTTTATGACGGATAAAGGCGGCTACCTGTTCATGATCACAAAACTGAAACTTTTCTTTAGTTTTGCATAAATCTTCTGTTTTAGTTCAGAGAGATACTGAATCGCCTGGTGATTATTCACTATTTATTCATTTATTGTGAATACTTCTAGCTCATAAGTCGTTGATTTATTTTGTCATGTGTAATTTTATGCACTTTTTCCTTTTTACTGGCACGTTAACTGCAATTTACAGTCTCTGCCAGTCAGGCTGTGCATCGATAGTTTAAAAAATAATATTCACATCACAACACAACAAAATAGATCAGAGGTTGTTATGCCACAGGCCATCACCCGTCAGAATTTTGACCAATGGATGCTTCCGGTTTATGCGCCGGCAGACTTTATTCCGGTCAGGGCTAAAGGTTCGCGTTTATGGGACCAGCAGGATAAAGAATATATCGATTTTGCCGGAGGAATTGCGGTCAATGCCCTCGGCCATTGTCATCCGCAATTGCAACAGGTATTGATCGAACAGTCTGCCAGACTCTGGCACACAGGAAATGGGTATACCAATGAACCGATCCTCGGTGTGGCGAAACAACTGACAGAAGCAACCTTTGCAGACCGGGTTTTTTTCTGTAATTCCGGTGCTGAAGCCAATGAAGCTGCACTGAAACTGGCCCGTAAATATGCGCATGATCAGGGTAACCCGCAAAAACGCGGTATTGTTGCCTTTAAAAATGCATTTCATGGCAGAACATTATTTACGGTAACTGCAGGGGGACAGCCGGCCTATTCGGCAGATTTTGCCCCCTTACCGCCTGATATCAGTCATGCCCGGTTCAACGATATTGAATCTGCCCGTGCTGCCATTAACTCCCATACCTGTGCAGTGATAGTAGAACCTGTACAGGGAGAAGGCGGAGTTATTCCTGCCAGTGCCGGTTTTTTGCAGGCACTGCGTGAATTATGCGATCAGCATGGAGCTTTGCTGATTTTCGATGAAGTACAAACCGGTGTTGGCCGGACCGGCGCATTATACGCTTACATGAAGTACGGGGTGGAACCGGATGTAATGACTACCGCTAAAGCGCTGGGCGGTGGTTTTCCGATAGGTGCGATGCTGGCAAAAGAGCATTGTGCCAGAGTGATGACTGTCGGCACCCACGGCACAACTTACGGGGGGAACCCTCTGGCCGGGGCGATTGCCGGGAAAGTATTGTCACTGATTAATACTCCCGAAACCCTGGCAGGAGTGAGCGAGCGTGAACAATACTTCCGTCGCGGACTGGCCGATATTATGCAGCGGTTACCGGTCTTCAGCGAAGTCCGTGGTGAAGGACTGTTGATTGGTTGTCAGTTAACTGAACGTTTACAGGGAAAAGCGAAGGCGATAAGCCTGGCAGCGGCACGGCAGGGAGTGATGGTATTAATTGCCGGGGCCAGTGTTATACGTTTTGCACCGGCATTAAATATTCCGTTTGCTGATATTGATGAAGGGCTGAACCGTCTGGCACAGGCGCTGCACGCCGTTGTACAGGAGGCCGGATAATGTCGGTAATCCGTCCTGTATGCCATAACGATTTAGCCGGACTGATGGCCCTGGCGGCTAAAACTGGCGGGGGGTTAACTTCCCTTCCTGAAGATGAACAGACCCTTTCCGAACGTATTGATCGTTCGATAAAAACCTGGCGCGGAGAATGTCCGAAATCACAGCAGGGTTATGTGTTTGTGCTTGAATTACCCGACAGCGGGCAGATTGCCGGAATCTGTGCCATTGAAGTCGCGGTCGGGCTGGAAGAGCCCTGGTATAACTTTCGCGTGGGTTCTCAGGTACATGCTTCACGGCAACTGGATGTCTATAACCATCTGGCGACATTATCACTAAGCAATGACCATACGGGTGTCAGTGAGCTTTGTACTCTGTTCCTTGATCCTGACTGTCGCGGTAATAAAAATGGTCAGCTATTGTCTAAATCACGGCTGCTGTTTCTGGCCAGTTTTCGCCAGCATTTTTCGAGCCATGTGGTTGCAGAAATGCGTGGTGTCAGCGACCGGCAACAGGAGTCACCGTTCTGGAACAGTGTCGGAAAACACTTTTTTTCGATGGACTTTGGCAGAGCTGATTTTCTCAGCGGTACCGGACATAAGGCGTTTATCGCTGAACTGATGCCTAAGCATCCTTTGTATGCCCATTATCTGACCGGGGAGGCTCAGGACGTTATCGGCCAGGTACACCCTGATACGGCGCCGGCCAGAGCTTTACTTGAGTCTGAGGGCTTCCGTTACCGAAATTATATCGATATTTTCGATGGCGGGCCGACTCTGGAGTGTGAACTGGCGCAGATCCGCGCTGTCCGTCACAGCCGTCTGGTCAGTGCTGAAATCGGGTCGCCGCCGGAGAATGCTCCGTTATGCCTGGTGGCCAGTCAGAATTATCATGATTTCAGAACCCTGCTGACACCTGCCGATCCGCGCACCGGTCATGTGTATTTAACCGCCGACCGTGCCGCACACCTGCAGGCCGATGCCGGTGATATGTTACGTATTGTTACACTCAGCCCAAAGGACAGTTCAGATGACGTTATTAATTAATGGCCAGTGGCTGCAGGGCAAAGGACCTGAGCTGATCAAAAATGATCCGGTGAGCGGTCAGCGGATTTGGCAGAATAATACGGCGCAACAGGACGATGTTGCAGCCGCCTGTCAGGCAGCCGCATCTGCATTCCCGGCCTGGTCACGGCGCAGTTTTACTGACCGGCTGGCACTGGTCACCGCATTTGGCCAACTGTTAGCCGAAAACAAACCGCAACTGGCGGAGCTGATTAGCCGTGAAACAGGCAAGCCACGCTGGGAAGCGCTGACCGAAGTCAGATCAATGATTAATAAAATTGCCATATCTGAACAGTCCTGGCATCAGCGCACCGGTGAGTCACAGCAGGCAGACAGCAGCCTTCGCCACCGTCCCCATGGGGTGATGGCGGTATTCGGTCCCTATAATTTCCCCGGGCATCTGCCTAACGGACATATAGTTCCGGCGTTGCTGGCGGGGAATTGCGTGGTGTTTAAACCCAGTGAACTGACGCCGGCAACCGCGCAACTGACCACGGAACTCTGGCATAAAGCAGGCTTACCGGCGGGGGTGATTAATCTGGTGCAGGGCGGGCGGGAAACGGGACAGGCCTTACTGACAGATCCTGCTGTCAATGGTGTACTGTTCACCGGCAGTGCTGCGACCGGCTACCATATCCATCGTCAGTTTGCCGGCCGGCCGGAGATTATGCTGGCCCTGGAAATGGGCGGAAATAATGCACTGATTGTCGATGAACCACAGGAAATTGATGCAGCCGTCAACCTCACTCTCCAGTCGGCTTTTATCAGCGCCGGCCAGCGTTGTACTTGTGCGCGGCGTTTGCTGGTGAAACGCGGTGACGCCGGTGATCGTTTCCTGACTCGCCTGGCCGAAGTGGCGGCCAGGATTGAACCCGCGCCATGGGATAGCACCCCGGCTCCCTTTATGGGCAGCGTAATTTCGCAACAGGCTGCAGGGCATATCTGGCAGCACTGGCAGCAGCTTACCGCCGCAGGAGCCGATGTATTGCTGGAAATGCGCTGGCCGGACCGGGCCTCAGGATTGATCAGCCCGGGGATTATTGATATCACCGCTTTGCCGGAGCAACCGGATGAGGAAGTCTTCGGGCCGTTACTGAATGTGATTCGTTATGATGACTTTGACCAGGCAATAGCTATCGCTAACCGTACCCGCTATGGCCTTTCCTGTGGACTGATTTCTGAACAACGCGAGAAATTTGAACAACTGCTGACCGATGCCCGCGCCGGGATTGTTAACTGGAATAAACCCCTGACCGGAGCCGCCAGCAACGCACCGTTTGGCGGCATAGGTGCTTCCGGTAACCACCGGCCCGGGGCCTGGTATGCGGCGGACTATTGTGCCTGGCCGATGGCCTCAATGGAGAGTGCGCAACTCCGTCTGCCGGAGCAATTATCGCCCGGCCTCGATTTTTCACATTAATAAGCAGGTGCTCCTATGGAAATTCAGAAGGCAGAAGCCAATTTTGACGGTCTGACAGGCCTGACTCACCACTATGCCGGGCTCTCTTTTGGTAACGAAGCCTCGGCGCGTAACCGGTTTCAGCCATCAAATCCGTTAAACGCGGTAAAACAGGGGCTGGCGAAAATGAAAGCACTGGCCGATCAGGGCTTTATTCAGGGAGTGATCCCGCCCTTATCGCGGCCTAATCTTGCACTGTTGCGTCAGCTGGGGTTTACGGGCAATGATCCGCAGGTATTACAGAAAGCCCTGCAACAGGCTCCTGAGCTATTATCGGCCGCCTGTTCGGCGTCGTCGATGTGGGTGGCCAATGCAGCCACCGTTTCCCCCTCGGCGGATACCGCAGATCAACGGGTACACTTTACGGTTGCCAACCTCAATAATAAACTGCACCGCATGACAGAAGCGCCGGCCACCACCCGCCTGTTACGGGCAATCTTCCCTGACGATACATATTTCAAAGTACATCACGCTTTACCCCAGACTGCCTGTTTCGGGGATGAGGGTGCAGCCAATCATAACCGGCTATGTAATAAAGATGGTTCCTCACCGCTGGAGTTATTTGTTTATGGCCGTGATGAAAAACATCCGGACAGGGGACCGGTTCGTTACCCGGCGCGCCAGACCCTGCAGGCCAGTGAAGCCGTTGCCCGACTGCATCAGCTTGATCCGCGTCACACATTGTATGCGCAACAAAATCCTGCGGTGATCGACCAGGGGGTTTTCCATAACGATGTGATTGCGGTAAGCCATCGTGAAGTTCTGTTCTGTCATGAACAGGCATTTGTCGGACAGGCCGGTTTACTGGCAAAAATTCGTGAGCGGCTGGCGGACTTTACTCCGATAATTGTGCCGGAACAGCGGGTTTCGGTCAGAGATGCAGTCAATACCTACTTGTTTAACAGCCAGTTGCTTAGCTTTAACGATGGCAGCATGTCGCTGGTGTTACCTGCGGAAGCGGAAGCTCATCCCGGGGTGTGGCAATATCTTCAGCAGGTTGTGGCAGAAGATAACCCGATAACGGATTTGCAGATTTTCGATTTACGTGAAAGTATGCGCAACGGTGGCGGGCCTGCCTGTTTACGATTACGTGTGGCATTAACGGCCCGGCAATGTCAGGCGGTTAACCCGGCGGTACTGATGAACGATCAGCTGTTTGCGCAACTTAATGGCTGGGCAGAGAAGTATTACCGTGACAGACTGACGATCGATGACCTTGCTGACCCGCAATTACTGACCGAAAATAATCAGGCACTGGATGATTTAACGAAACTGTTAAAGCTTGGCAGTGTCTATGAATTCCAGTGTTAAGTTGATCTGAATGGAAAGAGCCGAATGATAACTGATTATCTGCAGCACCTGCTCTCCGGGCAATCGGGCGGAGAGGCTGAAGGAGAAAATGCATTTCTGCGCTGGCGGGAAAGGGGCGAGGGAATTATTGAACTGACGCCGGCGGGTGATGCTGCGGACGATATGCTGGTGGTTTCAGCGGGGATTCACGGTAATGAAACGGCCCCTGCAGAGATCCTTAACCAGATCCTTGGTGGATTACTGGCAGGGGAACGGCCACTTGCCAGCCGGTTACTGGTTATTTTTGGTAACCCTGCTGCCCTGAGGGCGGGGACACGTTTTACCGCCTATGACCTGAACCGGTTGTTCTCCAGCGGCTGGAAGACCATTGCTCCCTGCTATGAGTCACGGCGTGCCAGCCAGTTAGAGCTGGTATTACAGCAGTTTTTTGCCAGCGGCACGGCAGGGGCACGCTGCTGGCATCTGGATTTACATACGGCGATCCGCGGTTCGCTTTACCAGAAATTCGGGGTGTTACCGGTTAATTCTGAGCCCTGGCAGGAGAATTTTATTGACTGGCTGAACTGTGCCGGGGCTGAAGCACTGGTGTTTCATCGCTCGCCGGGCGGAACCTTTAGCCATTTCAGCTGCAATTCACTGTCGGCTCAGAGTTGTACCCTGGAGCTCGGTAAAGCTTTACCCTTCGGTAAAAATCAGTTATCAGATTTTGAACAAACCCGTGACGCCCTGATGGCGTTAATTTGCGGGGACTGTCCGCTGCCTGCCCGGCCGGTAAAACCGGCCGTTCGCTTCCGTGTGGCACAGCAGATAACCCGGTTAAGTGATGAGTTTTGCTTGCATATGTCTGATTCAACACTTAATTTCACGCAATTTCCTGCCGGAACCTTACTGGCCGAAGATGGTGAACAGCAATATCTGGTCGACAATGCCGGCGGCGAAAGGGTGCTGTTTCCGAACCCACGGGTGGCTGCCGGACTGCGGGCAGGTCTGATGCTGGTGGAAGAGAACTAACCTGCCTCTGACTGCAGGCCGGTATATTCTCCGGCCTGTTGCCGTCCGATCAGCGGTTTCTTAGCAATCTCTGATGACTTCATCCATTTTTTCTCCATGATCGTTGTCTTTTTAGCTTTTTTGTTTTCAGTGATTTACCCAGTTACTGAATAATTGACGTTGTTAGCGCTAGACTTTATCTCAGCGGCGACCTGTTGGTCAGATATATAAAAACTGTTAAGGATAAAACTATGCGTAAACTCACTTCACTGATTCTGGCTTCATCTCTGGCTTTAGGAGCAGCCTCTGTTGTTCATGCGGAAGCTGAGAACCTGACACCACCACCGTCAGCACAGCATAAATGCCCGTGTCGCGGGGAAGGCGAAGGACCAATGATGTTTAAAGGCCTGAACCTGACAGATGCGCAGAAGCAACAGATACGCGATATTATGAAAGCCGGTCATCAGCAGATGAAACGTCCATCGGTTGAACAACGCCGGGCGGTTCATTCAATTATTGCTTCTGACAGTTTCGACCGCAGTAAAGCGGAAGCTGAGGCAGCTCAGATGACGGCAAGTGCGAAAGACAACGCATTGCAGCGCCTGGAAACTGACAATAAGCTGTATAATGTCCTGACGGCTGATCAGAAAAAACAATACAATGCGAATGTTGAAAAGCGTCTGACGGAAAAGCCGGAAATGGGCGGGCGTCATCAGCCCCGCAACCCGGGCTAATATGCTGACCTGAATGTATTTTGTGAGACCGCCGTTGTGACTGATGACAGGTATTATCGTCAGCCACAACGGCGGTTTTTCGTGCTATGCCACAGCCGGAGGCTAGGGCATATTACAGGGAATAACTATTTTTTCCAGAAATCATCAAAGACCGTAATCGGTGGCTGACGTTTATGTTCAGTTTTCAGATACCAGCCTTCGATAATTTTTGCTGCATTCGGATCGATACTCTGACCTTCCAGATAATCGTCAATCTGCTGATAAGTGACACCCAGAGCCACTTCATCCTGTAACCCGGGACGACCGTCTTCAAGGTCAGCCGTGGGGTGTTTCAGGTATAAATGTTCCGGACAACCCAGCTGTTTCAGCAGCTGCTTACCCTGGCGTTTATTCAGGCGAAACAGTGGATTAAGATCGGTGCCACCATCGCCATATTTGGTAAAGAAACCGGTGACGGCCTCTGCGGCATGGTCTGTGCCGACCACCACCCCGGCAGTCATACCGGCGATACTGTACTGTGCTTTCATGCGCTCGCGGGCTTTTTCATTCCCCCGGACAAAGTCTGACAGGGTGATCCCTGCGTCTTTTAAGGCATTTTCACTGGCGAGGACGGCTGGTTTTATATTAACGGTCAGGGTCCGGTCGGGCTGGATAAATGCCAGGGCATCCTGACAATCCTGTTCATCGGCCTGGTTGCCGTAGGGCAGGCGTACTGCGATAAAGGTGTAATCGTTATTACCGCTTTCTTCACGCAGTTCTGCAATTGCGGTCTGGCAAAGTTTTCCGGTCAGTGTGGAGTCTTGCCCGCCACTGATCCCCAGCACCAGGCTTTTCAGCTGCGGATAAGTTTTCAGGTAGGATTTCAGAAACTCTGTGCTGGTACGGATTTCCTGCTGCACATCAATCACCGGCCTGACACCCAGTGCGCGGATAATTTCCTGTTGTAATGCCATACAAGTTTTCCTCAGCTCTATGGCGGCCTGTCAGGCCGCAGTGTCATACGTATTATCAGATAATCCGGCGCTGCACGATAACTCCTGGCAGCGGCGGGCCCATTATTTTCTCTGCAGGGTCAGCGGTTTTTTTGCGACAAAAGTAAACATCAGAATTGCCAGCATAAAACAACCGAAGATGGTTGCGGTCATACTAAACACCGATGTTCCGCCGAGGCCGGTGACCGGCACGCTCAGTGAACCCAGGGTAAACATTGTGACGCCAATGACTGCCGAGGCGCTGCCGGCACGTTTTCCCTGACTCTGCATTGCCAGTGAAGACGCGGTGGTGGAGATAACCGCATTGCTGGAAATACTGAAGAACAGGGCAGTCAGCACGACGGCTAATGGTGCATGACTGATTCCGGCAATTAACAGGCCGGAAGAAGCGACAAATGCCAGTATGAGTCCGCCTTTAAGGACATTATATTCGCCGAAATAAGGACTCAGCCGTGCACTGGTCTGAGAAGCAATAATCAGCCCCAGACCATTCAGGGCAAAGCACAGGCTGAAAGTCTGGGGCGACATACCGTAAATTTGCTGAAGCACAAACGGCGAAGCGCCGATATAGGCAAACATACCGGCCATCATAAAGCCCTGTGTCAGACAGAATCCCATAAACGAGCGATGGGTCACCACTTTTCCCAGTGCAGCCCAGGCAGAGAGTATTGACCCTTTGCTGCGGTGTTCATGGGCCAGGGATTCATTAATACCCAGCCGCGAGAGAATAAATAACAGTATGGATATTCCTGCCAGCACCAGGAATATCCCACGCCAGTTCATGATCCCCATCAGCGCGCCTCCGATAACCGGCGCTGCAATCGGGGCTACGCCATTGACCAGCATCAGTAAGGCAAAGAAGCGTGTCAGTTCGTGACCACTGTACATATCACGGGCTATTGCCCGTGACAACACGGCGCCTCCGGCTCCGCCAAGCCCCTGGAAGAATCTGGCAACCAGTAACTGGTCGATGTTCTGTGCCAGTGAACAGACAACAGAGGCAATAAACAATACCAGTAATGATAAGGCCAGCGGGCCTTTACGTCCGTATTTGTCGCTCATCGGACCGAACAGTAACTGGCCGATACCCAGTCCCAGTAAACCTGCGGTCAGACTGAGCTGTGCGACTGCTGTCGTCACATTCAGGGAACCGGACAATTGCGGGAGTGCCGGAAGATAGAGGTCGATACATAAAGGGCCAAGACCGGCCATCAGGCCGAGTGTTATGGCGAAAGCAATGCGATGGGGGGGAGCTTTGGACATTTTTCCTCTGAGTATAAAATAACCAGCGATAATTACGTGAGTTATAAGTATGAAATATAATATGTTTATATAACCGGGGCATCAGATGCAAAATGCCCTGGCAGGATACAGGGTGAGAATATCGGTTTATAAATCATCCGTCCATGCTGACCATTTGTTTTATCACTATCAGAGATGACGCTCCGCAGCTGTCTGCCGGTGAAAGCCTCTGATATATGTTGTTGTGCATAACCATTACAGTGAGGTAAATAATGCGTAAAATCACCGGGTTTATGGCTGCCGGACTGGCGCTGGCGGTACTTTCTGGTTGCAGTAGCTATCATCAGGCTGAAAGCTATGTCACCAAACCTGTGGTTAAAGATGTGAAAAAAGGGATGACCCGCGAGCAGGTTCGTCAGATTGGCGGTCGTCCGGTTTCGGAAATTACCATGATCCATGCACGAGGTACCTGCGAAACCTACATCATTGGCGAAGACAATGGAAAACCACTTACCTATTTCGTCAGTTTCAATGATACCGGGCATGTGATGAACTATGGTTTCCAGAGTTGTGCAGAGTATGATACTGATCCGCAGGCCCCGCAGCGCTAGATAGCGGAGTCTGTGTATAGCGACTATCTTCAGGCCAGCCTTGCTGGCCTTTCAGACGTCGGCCCGGCAGGACGGAGAGCGTGGGTATACAGGCCGCCCGGCAGAAGCCAGCGCACTGTCGGATAAAAACTCAGATCTCTGCCGCCGTTTTTACTCCGATGGCACGATTTAGTCTGTTCTGAACCGTCTGCTGATAGCCGGGTCATGATAACTGCAGTCTGCCGGAGACCCGCCAGTATAATGACCGGAAGAACATTACTGACGAGGGCTGATCAGCTGTTTTTGCCAGCTAACGGCGGTGGAATATAGCTGGCGTCCGGTGGCGGTAAAAAACTGCTTAGTCAGTTGCCCCGGCAAACAAACGGCACACATCACCAGCGTGACACAAAATAATCGTTCCAGCTGGTTACTTTTTTGTGGCTGTAAAATAGGAAAACGGAATCGCCAGCGGCAGGGCCACAACAACGGTACTCCGGCAGGCGTCAGCATATCTGCAACAATATGGCTCAGGTAGCCCAGAACCATACCTTGCATCACATCTGCGGGCAGCCACATCGCCGCCGGGAGTTTGACCCACAATAACCATAGGCCGGCCCCGATAGCGATTAAACTGTGAGTAAAACCACGATGGCCGAACATTCGGGCAATAGGCTTTGATATCCAGCGGAACCGTTGTCCGAGTACTGAGCTCGGATGGTCAATGTCGGGCAACAGACATGTGAGTATGGTCGC
Organism: Tatumella sp. JGM130; assembly: GCF_018257525.1. Taxonomy (NCBI): domain Bacteria; kingdom Pseudomonadati; phylum Pseudomonadota; class Gammaproteobacteria; order Enterobacterales; family Erwiniaceae; genus Tatumella; species Tatumella sp. JGM130. The sequence continues at coordinate 25,588 of NZ_JAERJS010000002.1, forward strand.
CGAAATTAAATGCCACCAGTCGGCATTTGCTATCACCGGCGTCAGTTCACTGCGCTTGGCAATGATGGCACTGGCTAATGCAAAAAGAATGTGGCCTTCGGCCGTCATGAGATACCCTGCAACTACCTTAAACTGTCAATGCATACAGTATAGGTATTTATACAGTTAATGTATATGTGACGGTGTAACAATTAATAACTATATACTGAAAAAACAACATCAGACAGAGCCTGTCGGGAGAGTACCTCTCCCGGCAGAGTATTTTTTAGTCGCTGATACCCAGTAACGCCGGGTTGAGTTCCCGCAGAGAGTTCAGGCGGGCGTTAGCCAGACTCCAGACCGGCTGTGCGGCCTCGTTGGCAGCAGGCACTACCAGAACCCGCATTCTGGCAGCTTTGGCGGCTACCATTCCGTTAAGTGAATCTTCGAGAGCAACACAGTGCAGGGGATCCACATTGAGTTCACTGGCCGCATTCAGGTAAACCTGAGGGTGAGGTTTACTGTAGGGTAATTTTTCTGCTGAAACGACCACCTGAAAAAAATCACGCAGTGAGAACAGTTCCAGCACCATTTCTATCAGGTTAAGGGGAGATGCGGACGCCAGGCCAATTTTTAGCCGATTATCACGGCACAGCGTTAATGCTTCGCGAACCCCCGGCATCAGAGGTTGTTGTTCCTGTATCAGCTGAACCACCCGGGCGAAGATTTGTGCGGTGATTTGTCCGGCAGAAAGGTGCCGGACATGGCAGGCCTCAAACCACATGGCGACGACCTGATCAATACGCAGGCCAGTGGTTTCCGGAAAACTATTCCGCAGGCTGATATCCAGTCCGGCGGCAGAAAATACCTCCAGTTCAGCCTGATGCCAGAACGGCTCAGAATTTATCAGCAGTCCGTCCATATCAAAAATTGCTGCTTTCACCGGGCGATGATAAGCCATAAACCCTCCATTAATGGTTACATCAGGGCTCAGAGCCCACACAACATAAATGAAAGTTGTACGGTCTGAGAAAAAACATTCCGCGACAGCTATTGTAACAGCATAAAACAGGAAAAATAGTCAGGTCGCAGGTAGACTTGTAACACGAAACCCGCTTCAGGAGAGAGCATGAATTACCAACAGATTGGCCGGATTGCGATAGCCAAAAAAATTGCCGGCTGGGTACTGTTTATTCCGGCTACCCTATCGACAGTCATATCGTTTCTTAATTTTCTGTTTATTCATAGTGACAAACAGCCCGGGATTGATTCTGTATTATCTGACTTTCTGCATGTGATGATTGACATGACGAAGTTTAATACCCATTTTCTGGATCTGTTCTGGAATAACTCACCGGTACCTGAGTTCCGCACTCAGAATAATGTTTTATTCTGGATTATCTACGGGGTGATTTTTATCGGGCTGGCTTTACAGGATTCAGGCGCCAGGATGTGGCGTCAGTCGCGGTTCCTCAAAGAAAATATTGAAGATCAGCTAATTATTGAACAAGCCAAAGGAGATGGCGGGCTGACTCGTCAGCAACTGACTGACAGACTTCAGGCCGGTAATCATACGGTTTTCCGGCAGTATTTCTCGCTGTATATTTTGCCGGTGATCATCATTGTGATTGGTTACGTCTTGCTGAGATTAACCGGCTTGCTATACGTCTGAGTATTATCCGTATTTGCGCACCAGTTGATTAATTGTCTGCTGCGCCTCTGCCTGCCAGTGTCCGCCAAACGCACAGGCTCTGTTTAACAGATAGTAGAGCCTGTATGCCGGTTGCCGTTCGCGGTAACCGGCGGGTAGCGGGCTGACGGCCTGATAGCTGTCGAGCAGGGCGCTGCTCAGGAGATTATCTGGCTGCCACAAGGCCAGGTCGCACTCCCTGTCTCCCCAGTAACAAGCAGGATTAAACAGCCAGGGGCTGTCATGGCTTTCGGCACAATGGCCTGGCCAGAGATCGCCATGCAACAGTGAAGGTGACGGATGGTGGTGTTCAAGGCAGCGGTTTATACACTGAATTATTTGCTCTGTGTTGCCGAAAGACAGCTGTTTCTCGGCTGCTATCTGCAACTGCCAGCCAATTCGCTGCTCAGAGAAAAACAGTGACCAGCGATGTTGCCAGTTATTAGGCTGAGGTGACAGTGTCACAGAGTTATCAAAATCGAGACCAAATTTTGGTTGCTCATTCCACTGATGTAGCTGTGCAAGCTGCCGGCCAAGCACAGATGCTGTGTCTGCGGACAAGGGGGCCGGAGGAAGGTATTCAAGAATAAGGAAACTGTGATGGCGGGAAGTGCCGGTACCGTAAACCCGCGGAACCTTAACACAACCTGTTCTGGCCAGAAGTGCCAGCTGGTCGGCCTCTTCGATAAACCTCGGTAACATTGTACGGTGGTTAGACTTAATAAAAAAATGTTTATCACCGCAAATCAGTTGCCATGACTGGTTTACTTCGCCACCATGGCATTGATGATAATAAGAAATTCCTTCTAAATCAGGCTGCTGCTCTTCTAATAGCCGGGTAATTGCTGACCACATGGTGTTGTCCTCATTTGCCGCTGCATGGTTAAATTGTAACCTGTAGTTCCGGTGGAATACCAGCCGCAAAAAGCGCCTGTGCTAAAAAAAACAACCAAATAATCACTTTTTTCGGCTGATTGCTGTTACGGCGCAATGAAAAAGAAGTGCTGATTACGGGAGCGCTAATTCTCCGGAAGACACAAAATTAACGCAGTATTTACCCGTGAAATATTTTGAAACATTCTGGCCGCTATTTTATGTAATTTCTCTTTCTATTTTTTTTTTCGGGCATATGATACGCAGCGCTATTCAGATTGATCTGAATAACGCTGCGGTCTGGTGCTTTTTTTTGACATTCAATGTCAACTAATGTTTTTTTACAAACTGAGGGTAAATGGCATTAACTGCTGTTTAAAGTACACATTCTTAGTATTTAACAACGTCGTCGGTACAGGTCTTATTTAATGAAAGCGTTTAATAAAATTGCAGCAGCGTTACTGCTTACTGCCGGATCCATTGCTCAGCAGGCTTATGCGGATAACTCAGTATTTACCTCCATGGATGATCCATCTACCGCTAAATCACCTTTTGTCGGTACCGCTTCGGCAGGGTATCTGGCCCAGTCAGGAAACAGCTCCAGCTCATCACTGACTGCACAGACGAATATGACATGGTACCAGTCAGCGATGGCATACAGTTTATGGGGAAATGCATCGAATACTTCCTCAAATGACCAGCGCTCTTCAGAGACTTATACTATTGGCGGACGCAGCCGTTACAACCTGGATAGCAACAACTATCTGTTTGGTCAGGCAAGCTGGCTCAGTGACCGGTTTAATGGTTACCGCAGCCGCGATACGCTGGCGACCGGTTACGGACGGCAGATCCTGAATGGTCCGGTGCACTCTCTGCGTGCTGAATTCGGTCCGGGCGTACGTTACGATGAATATGAAGCTGGTGGGCATACCACCAAAGCCCTGGCTTATGGGGCTCTGAGTTACCAGTGGCAGCTGACAGATACAACGAAGTTTATTCAGGGTGTCTCTGCATTAAGTACGCTGGGCGATGATACTACCGTGAACTCAGAAACAGGCCTGCAGGTTGCTATCAACGAGAACTTTGCCCTGAAACTGGCTTATAACGTTACCTGGAATAATTCTCCGCCAGCATCAGCCCCGGATCACACGGATACTAAAACCAGTATCATGCTGACTTATAACATGTAATACCGCAGCCTGAGCTCGCTCAGTGCTAGCGGATGATTCAGGTTACCTGAATGACTGGCAGCGCCGGTATAAGTCACGGTTTGTTTCTCTGCCTGTTCTCTGTGTGGGACTGACAAGCGATAGCTATGGCTAACGGGAATATTGTTACCGACGGCAAGCGCACTAAGCCGAATAATGACAGGTCCGGGAAAGTCCCGGCCCTGTTGTTTCAGCGCGGAAAGCACTGAATATGGTGTGGTTGCGGGGGGCAGGTCATTAACCGTTTTGTTGTTTCTGCCCGGCGGCTTTTTCCGCTGCTGCTTTTTTCGCCATATGGTGGCCGATAAAACAACCGGCAACGGCACCGGCAAATGCATGGTGATGTGCGGCGTGTCCGGCAACGCCACCGATCACAGCGCCTTTAATGCAACCGGCAGCCATTGCGGCCTGGGATACAACTAATGTACTGGCCAGTGCCAGTGTGACAATATATCTTTTCATTTAATGACTCTCCTGCAATAACTCAGCGCAGACTATCATCAGGCTATTTTACCTCAATCGGTTATTTATTAATTTCATAGAGTAATTGTTTCAGAACGGTAAGTTTGTAACGGCCGGATATGTCTGTTGCATAACTGTAATCAGAATCTGTCCGGATGAGCAGGGTGCGACAGGCAGTAGAAAAAGTGAGCAGCGCTGTCGGGGTGAAGATTATTTGTCCGTTTGGCCGGAAAATCGCCCGGCCATGGGTTCCGCGTCTTTCCGTGGCTGTTATTAACATGTACCATTAACAATGTTGCGCCTTTACAAAACAGACAGTGTTTTTACGCTCTGTACCTGTTTATATACCAGACTGGGGAAGATATCAGTTTGATATTGCACAACTCACTGAATTCAAATACAAATCAATATTTGCATGTAGCCTTTGGTGTGGGTTACCACTGCAATTAAGGATATGAAATGCCAGTTATTACTCTTCCTGACGGAAGTCAGCGTTCTTATGACCATGCGGTCAGTGTTATGGATATTGCTCAGGATATCGGTCCGGGCCTGGCGAAAGCCTGTATTGCCGGCCGGGTCAACGGTGAATTAGTCGATGCTGTCGACCCTATCACCGACGACGCCGCAGTGGCGATCATTACGGCTAAAGAGGATGCCGGAATCGAGATCATTCGTCACTCCTGTGCTCACCTGTTAGGGCATGCCATTAAACAACTGTGGCCTGATACCAAAATGGCGATCGGTCCGGTGATTGACCACGGTTTCTACTACGATGTAGACATGGATCATACCCTGACCCGGGAAGACCTTGAGTTGCTCGAAAAGCGGATGCATCAGCTGGCTGAAACCAACTACAATGTTATAAAAAATAAGGTCAGCTGGCAGGAAGCACGTGATACTTTTGAAGCACGCGGAGAAGCTTATAAAATTGCTATTCTTGATGAAAACATCAGCCATGACGATCGTCCCGGCTTATACCATCATGAAGAATACGTAGATATGTGTCGTGGTCCGCATGTCCCGAACATGCGTTTCTGCCATCATTTCCGGTTGCAAAAAACGGCCGGTGCATACTGGCGAGGCGACAGCAACAACAAAATGTTGCAGCGTATTTACGGAACGGCCTGGGCAGATAAAAAGCAGCTGGCGGCTTATCTGAAACGTCTGGAAGAAGCGGCAAAACGCGATCACCGTAAAATCGGTAAACAGCTGGATTTGTATCATATGCAGGAAGAAGCACCGGGTATGGTGTTCTGGCATAATGATGGCTGGACAGTGTTCCGTGAACTGGAAGTGTTTGTCCGTACCAAGCTGAAAGAATACCAGTACCAGGAAGTGAAGGGTCCTTTTATGATGGACCGTGTGCTGTGGGAAAAAACCGGTCACTGGGATAACTATAAAGAAGCTATGTTCACGACTTCTTCTGAGAATCGTGAATACTGCATTAAACCAATGAACTGCCCGGGCCACGTGCAAATCTTTAACCAGGGTCTGAAGTCTTACCGTGATTTGCCTCTGCGCATGGCAGAATTTGGCAGTTGCCACCGTAATGAACCGTCAGGGGCATTACATGGTCTGATGCGTGTCCGTGGCTTCACCCAGGATGATGCGCACATTTTCTGTACCGAAGATCAGATTCTGGATGAAGTGAACAGCTGTATCCGGATGATTTATGATATGTACGGCACTTTTGGTTTTGCGAAGATTGTTGTTAAACTGTCAACCCGTCCGGAAAAACGTATCGGCAGCGAGGATTTATGGGATCGCGCCGAACAGAATCTGGCCGAAGCACTGACCGCAAATAATATCGAATTCGAATATCAGCCAGGTGAAGGGGCATTTTATGGCCCTAAAATTGAATTTACCTTATATGATTGTCTGGATCGTGCGTGGCAGTGTGGTACAGTACAGCTCGACTTCTCTCTGCCAGGTCGTCTGGATGCGACTTATGTGGGTGAGAACAATGAACGTCAGACGCCGGTAATGATTCACCGTGCGATTCTGGGCTCAATGGAACGCTTTATCGGTATTCTGACTGAAGAATATGCCGGTTTCTTCCCGACCTGGCTGGCACCATTACAGGTTGTGTTGATGAATATTACCGACAGCCAGGCAGATTATGTCAACGAATTAACCCAAAAATTACAAAAAGCGGGTATTCGGGTAAAAGCGGACTTGAGAAACGAGAAGATAGGCTTTAAAATTCGTGAACACACATTACGTCGTGTCCCCTATATGTTAGTCTGCGGTGAAAAAGAAGTGGAAGCCGGTAAAGTAGCCGTGCGTACCCGCCGTGGTGTAGACTTAGGTTCTATGGACGTCGATGTATTTATAGATAAGCTGCAGCAAGAAATTCGCAGCAGACATCTTCATCAATTGGAGGAGTAAGGTATTAAAGGCGGAAAAAGAGTACAACCAACACGTCCGAACCGTATCAACGGCGAAATCCGTGCCACAGAGGTACGTCTGACGGGTGTTGACGGTGAGCAGCTAGGCATTGTCAGCCTGCGCGAAGCTTTAGAAAAATCTGAAGAAGCAGGCGTGGATTTAGTTGAAATCAGCCCTAACGCCGAGCCGCCGGTTTGCCGCATTATGGATTACGGCAAATTCCTCTATGAAAAGAGCAAATCTTCTAAGGAACAGAAGAAAAAGCAAAAAATTGTCCAGGTTAAGGAAATTAAATTCCGTCCTGGTACAGATGAAGGCGACTATCAGGTCAAACTACGCAACCTGATTCGTTTTCTTGAAGAGGGCGATAAAGCCAAAATCACACTGCGTTTTCGTGGTCGTGAAATGGCGCACCAGCAGATTGGTATGGAAGTGCTTAACCGCGTGAAAGAAGATCTGTCTGAACTGGCGGTTGTTGAATCCTTTCCTACAAGGATTGAAGGCCGTCAGATGATCATGGTGCTCGCACCTAAGAAGAAGCAGTAGGCTTTCAAGTAATATTCCCATTCTGCCGGTAACGGCAGAACGGGAATGTTCGCCTGCTGGTTCATTTTATTAACAATGCGAAGTGGATATTTTAAAAAATGCCAAAGATTAAAACTGTACGTGGAGCGGCTAAACGCTTCAAGAAGACCGCTTCTGGCGGCTTCAAGCGTAAACGCGCTAACCTGCGTCATATTCTGACCAAAAAGTCTACTAAGCGTAAACGTCACCTGCGCCCTAAAGGCCTGGTATCTAAAGGCGATCTGGGTCTGGTTATTGCCTGCCTGCCGTACGCATAAGTAAACTTTTTTTCTCACAGAATATAAAACAGGAGAGCTATTATGGCTCGTGTAAAACGTGGTGTAATTGCCCGCGCACGTCACAAAAAAATCTTAAAACAAGCTAAAGGTTACTACGGTGCACGTTCACGTGTTTATCGTGTTGCCTTCCAGGCTGTTATCAAAGCTGGTCAGTACGCATACCGCGACCGTCGTCAACGTAAGCGTCAGTTCCGTCAGCTGTGGATTGCACGTATTAACGCTGCAGCCCGTCAGAATGGTCTGTCTTACAGCCGTTTCATCAATGGCCTGAAAAAAGCCTCAATTGAAATCGACCGTAAGATCCTGGCTGACATCGCAGTATTCGACAAAGTAGCTTTCGCTGCTTTAGTTGAAAAAGCGAAATCAGTTCTGGCATAAGTCAGATAAAAAAGGGAGCTTGCTCCCTTTTTTATTATGATATGTAAATGCTAACTGTTTGACTTTTATCTGTTATTATAACGTTTCTGACTACCAGCCTGACGGCTAAACAGGTAACCTGAATATGAATTCCGCTATTTTTCGCTTCTTTTTTTACTTTAGCACCTGAACCCGGGGGCTTGTGCGCAGCAGAAAAGAAACGAAAAATCGCGCTAAAAGCCTCCCTGGTGGAGGCTTTGTTATTTCTGGCGACCTATACCAGGGCTACGGTCCAAACAAGAACAGAACACCAGACTAACTGGAAGAAGAGGAAAACATGTCCCAACTCGCAGAATTAGTGGCCCGCGCAAGGGCTGCTATAGACGAGGCGACGGATATCGCCACCCTGGATGCTGTCCGCGTCGAATACCTGGGGAAAAAAGGCCATCTGACTCTGCAGATGACGACATTACGTGAATTACCGGCTGAGGAACGTCCTGCGGCCGGTGCGGTAATTAACGAAGCCAAACAACAGGTGCAGGAACAATTAACCCTGCGTAAACAGACGCTGGAAACCGCGGCGCTGAACGAACGACTGTCTGCTGAAACGATTGATGTTTCTCTGCCCGGGCGTCGTATAGAAAATGGCGGACTGCATCCGGTAACCCGAACCATCGATCGTATCGAACACTTTTTCGGTGAGCTGGGTTTTACCACCGTGACCGGCCCGGAAATTGAAGATGCGTATTATAACTTCGATGCCCTGAATATTCCCGGCCATCACCCGGCACGTGCTGACCATGATACCTTCTGGTTTGATGCACAACGCCTGCTGCGTACCCAGACATCAGGTATGCAGATCCGTACCCTGGAGAAAAATCAGCCACCGGTGCGTATTATTGTTCCCGGCCGTGTCTACCGTAATGATTATGATCAGACCCACACACCTATGTTCCACCAGATGGAAGGTCTGATTGTTGATAAAGACATCAGCTTTACCAATCTGAAAGGCACGCTACACGATTTCCTGAATAACTTCTTTGAGGAAGATCTGCAGGTCCGCTTCCGTCCTTCCTATTTCCCGTTCACTGAGCCGTCGGCTGAAGTTGATGTCATGGGCAAAAACGGCAAATGGCTTGAAGTTCTGGGCTGCGGAATGGTGCACCCGAATGTATTACGCAATGTCGGGATTGATCCGGAAGTGTATTCCGGTTTCGCTTTTGGTATGGGTATGGAACGTCTGACGATGCTGCGTTATGGCGTGACGGATTTACGTGCATTCTTCGAAAACGATCTGCGTTTTCTGAAACAGTTTAAATAAGGGCAGGGTTATCCAATGAAATTCAGTGAACTTTGGTTACGTGAATGGGTAAATCCGGCCCTGACCAGTGAAGAACTTTCTGAACAAATTACCATGGCCGGTCTGGAAGTTGACGGCACCGCGCCGGTGGCGGGCGATTTTCATGGCGTTGTGGTCGGTGAAGTTGTTGAATGCGAACAACACCCGAATGCTGATAAGTTGCGGGTCACCAAAGTCAACGTAGGCGGCGATCGTCTGCTGGACATCGTCTGCGGCGCACCCAACTGTCGCAAAGGCCTGAAAGTCGCCGTAGCGACTGTCGGTGCGGTTCTGCCGGGTGACTTTAAAATTAAAGCTGCCAAACTGCGGGGTGAGCCGTCGGAGGGTATGCTGTGCTCTTATTCAGAACTGGGCATTGCCGTTGAATCTGATGGCATTATGGAATTACCTGCCGGGGCTGTGGCGGGTACTGATTTCCGTAAGTTCCTGCAACTGGATGACACGACCATTGAAATCAGTGTGACGCCTAACCGTGCTGACTGTCTGGGTATTATGGGGATAGCCCGTGATGTTGCGGTCCTGAATGGTCTCAGGTTATCTGAGCCAGAGATCGAACCGGTAGTGGCAACCACTGATCGTCGTTTCCCGATTGAAGTACAGGCGACAGAGGCCTGCCCGCGCTATCTGGGCCGTGTGATTAGCGGAATAAATGTTGCTGCTGATACTCCGTTATGGATGAAAGAAAAATTACGCCGTTGTGGTATTCGTTCTATTGATGCGGTTGTCGATGTCACGAACTATGTATTGCTGGAACTTGGTCAGCCGATGCACGCTTTTGACCTCGACCGTTTACAGGGCGGCATTATTGTTCGCCTGGCCGACGAAGGTGAAAAACTGACCCTGCTCGACGGTAATGAAGCGACCCTCAGCGCAGATACTCTGGTTATCGCTGACCAGCAAAAAGCTCTGGCGATGGCGGGTATCTTTGGCGGAGAAGAGTCAGGTGTTAATCATCAGACACAAAATCTGTTGCTCGAATGTGCCTGGTTTAATCCGTTAGCCATTACTGGCCGGGCGCGTCGTCAGGGGCTGCATACCGATGCATCTCACCGTTATGAGCGTGGTGTCGATACCACGCTGCAATATAAAGCAATGGAACGGGCTACCCGTTTACTGCTGGATATCTGCGGTGGTGAAGCCGGACCGGTGATCGACTGTACTCATCAGCAAGCATTACCGGTGCCAGCAACCATTACTCTGCGTCGCCAGAAACTGGACCGTCTGATTGGGCACTCTATTGCCGATGCGCAGGTGACCGATATTCTGCAACGTCTGGGATGTAACGTTACCTGCGGGCAGGATGAGTGGACGGCGACGGCCCCGGGCTGGCGTTTTGATATGGCTATCGAAGAAGATCTGGTGGAAGAGGTTGCGCGGGTCTACGGATATAACAATATCCCCGATGTTCCTGTCAAAGCCGATCTGGTGATGCCGGTACACCGCGAAGCCAGTCTGTCCCTGAAACGTGTAAAAGCAATGCTGGTTGATAAAGGCTATCAGGAAGCGATTACCTACAGTTTTGTCGATCCTAAAGTGCAGAGTCTGGTACATCCGGGTGAAGAAGCGCTGATCCTGCCAAACCCGATCTCCAGCGAAATGTCAGCGATGCGTCTGTCACTGTTACCGGGATTACTGGGAGCGGTAGTCTATAACCAGAATCGCCAGCAAAGCCGCGTCCGTTTATTTGAAAGCGGGTTGCGTTTTGTTCCCGACAGTTCGGCAGAACTGGGGATCCGTCAGCAGACTATGCTGGCCGGGGTAATTACGGGTACCCGGGTTGAAGAGCACTGGGACCAGCAGCGTGCGACTGTCGACTTTTTTGACCTGAAAGGTGATCTGGAGTCGGTGCTTGACCTGACAGCGAAAGGTGAGCAGATTGAATTCCGCGCGGCGGCATATTCTGCACTTCATCCGGGACAGACTGCGGGTATTTATTTGCAGGATCAATGCATTGGTTTTATCGGCGTGGTTCACCCGGAACTGGAACGTAAGCTTGATCTGAATGGCCGTACTGTCGTTTTCGAACTGCAGTGGGATCAGCTTGCAGACCGCGTCCTGCCTGCTGCGAAAGATATTTCCCGCTTCCCGGCTAACCGTCGTGATATCGCGGTTGTGGTGGCCGAAAACGTCCCTGCGGCAGCAGTAATTGCAGAGTGTAAGAAAGTTGGCGTAAATCAGTTAGTTGGCGTAAACTTGTTTGACGTGTACCGAGGTAAGGGTGTGAGTGAGGGTTATAAGAGCCTTGCAATCAGCCTGATTTTGCAGGATACCAGCCGGACACTCGAAGAAGACGAAATCGCCGCGACTGTTGCTAATTGTGTTGCGGCATTAAAAGAGCGATTCCAGGCAACCTTGAGGGATTGAACTTATGGCGCTTACAAAAGCTGAAATGTCAGAGTACCTGTTCGAAAAACTGGGTCTTAGCAAGCGTGATGCGAAGGATCTGGTTGAACTGTTTTTTGAAGAAGTCCGCAGGGCATTAGAGAATGGTGAGCAGGTTAAACTGTCAGGCTTTGGCAATTTTGACTTACGTGATAAGAATCAACGTCCGGGAAGAAATCCGAAAACCGGGGAAGATATCCCGATTACGGCCCGTCGTGTTGTGACTTTCCGCCCCGGCCAGAAACTGAAAAGCCGTGTCGAAAACGCTGCTCCGAAGAAAAGTTAATGTTTTACTGATGCAATGTACTAAAGGCCGCGACTGCGGCCTTTTTTTTGTCTGTGGTTTATGGCACAACAGATAAACCCGACAGCTGACTGCCCTGCAAGAGTAACCGCCATTGACTGGTTTATTCGGGTTAGCCGCACTGGCGGGTATTCGTCTGCTGGCGGTACTGCGGATGATCTGGCCAGTGTCAGCACAGACCGTATTACTGTGTCATTTTTGCTTATTGAATGGCTTCGCGGAGTCCCTGGTATGATACGTATTGCTGTAGCTTTATTGGTATTATTACTTGCCGGGTGCAGCAGCCGTGCACCGGCTCCTGATACACGCTTGTCTGATCCCGTCAAAGTGACCCGGCAGCTGAGCCAGCAACTGTCTCAATGGCATGGTACGCCTTACCGGCTTGGCGGACTCAGTCGCCGCGGTGTTGACTGCTCCGGTTTTGTGTATCTGACGTTCCGTAATCGTTTTGACTTGCAGTTACCCCGAACCACTCGCCAGCAAAGCAGGCTGGGGACGCGGATCAAAAAAAGCGAGTTAAGGCCGGGAGACCTGGTCTTTTTCAAAACCGGCTGGGGGCAGGATGGTTTACATGTCGGTATTTATGATCGTGATAACCTGTTTATCCATGCCTCAACCAGCAGGGGGGTGATGCGCTCTTCGCTGGATAATGTTTACTGGCGTAAAGTCTTCTGGCAGGCGAGGCGCATTTAGAGTTTTTCAGGGAGGATGGCTGACAGGTGTCGTGGTGTGCGGAAAGCATCGCCGTGACTGTCATCACAGACAACAGCAAGGTACACTTACTGCTAAACAGCACATAAGATGCTTTCCTGAACTATGCCCACCTGCGGAGTTGCTATGCAGTTTAAAAATACCTGGTTCGATGAACTGCCTGACTTTTACAGCGCAGTGACCCCGGCGCCCCTGAATCAGGGGCGGTTGCTCTATCATAACCAGCCGTTGGCCGACGCCCTGCAACTGGATGCACAACTGTTCAGTGGCTCAGGGCATCCGGTTTTTTACGGAGGGGCGGTTATTGAAGGGATGTCGCCGCTGGCACAGGTCTATAGTGGTCATCAGTTTGGTGTCTGGGCCGGACAATTAGGCGATGGCCGGGGACTGTTGCTGGGGGAACAACGTCTCCCCAACGGGCAGAAGTATGACTGGCACCTGAAAGGTGCCGGCCTGACGCCATATTCCCGCAGCGGAGATGGCCGTGCGGTCATTCGCTCGACCGTCCGGGAATTCCTCGCCTCTGAAGCGATGCATGGCCTGGGGATCCCGACGACCCGCGCCCTTAGCCTGGCCATCAGCGATGAACCTGTCTTCCGCGAACAGACAGAACGGGGGGCAATGCTGGTAAGGATTGCTGAAAGCCATTTGCGTTTCGGTCATTTTGAACATTTTTTCTACCGTAACCAGCCAGAAAAAGTCCGTGAGCTGGCCGATTACGCCATCCGCCATCACTGGCCGGCACTCGCTGATGATGCGGATCGCTACCTGCTGTGGTTTTCGGATGTGGTAAAACGCACAGCGACGATGATAGCCCGCTGGCAGGCAGTCGGCTTCTCACATGGCGTGATGAACACGGATAATATGTCGCTGCTGGGCCTGACACTTGATTATGGTCCGTACGGGTTTATGGACGATTATAATCCGCAGTTTATCTGTAATCACAGTGATCATCAGGGGCGTTATCGCTTTGAAAATCAGCCAATGGCGGGGTTGTGGAACCTCAACCGGCTGGCCCACGCATTATCCCCCTTACTGTCGGCCGGACAGCTGAAGCAGGCCCTGGCTGGTTATGAACACTGGCTGATGGAAGCCTGGGGTCAGCAGATGCGCGATAAGCTCGGCTTCTTTAGCCGCCGCCCGGAAGATAACGATCTGCTGAGTGAACTGCTGGCACTAATGGCCAGTGAAGGCAGCGATTACACCAGGACTTTTCGTTTGTTGTCGGAAACAGAGCAGTTACAGGCACAATCACCGTTACGTGACGAGTTTATTGACAGGGCAGCATTTGATCACTGGTTTATTAAATACCGCCAGCGTTTAGCAGAAGAACAGATCAGTGATGAGCATCGTCAGCAGCGGATGCAGCAGGTAAACCCGGCGCTGGTATTGCGCAATTATCTGGCACAGCAAGCCATTGAAGAAGCGGAGCGCGGTGAAACTGGCGCATTGTCCGTGCTTCACCGGGCGTTACAGAACCCTTACCGGCTGGCAAATGACCAGCAGGCGTTATTTAATCGCCCGCCGGACTGGGGTAAGGCATTAGAAATCAGCTGTTCCAGCTGACTCCGGTCGCGGTTAATGGCTGGCGGAAACGGCTTCTGCCAGCAGCTTCAGTACCGTTTCAGTATCTTCCCAGCCGATACAGGGGTCGGTAATTGACTGGCCATAGACCAGTGGTTTCCCGGCAGCCACGGCCTGTTGCCCTTCCTGTAAAAAGCTTTCGATCATCACGCCGGCAATGGCGGTTTCTCCGTCACGTAACTGTTGCGCCACATCATCAGCAACCAGTAATTGCCGGCGGTGTTGTTTCAGGCAGTTACCGTGGCTGAAATCAATCACCAGCCGCGGGGTCAGCTGAAACTCTTCCAGTGCCTGACGTGCCATACGAATATGCTCTGATGTGTAATTAGGCTGTTTCCCGCCACGTAAAATAATGTGTCCGTCGGGATTCCCCTGCGTCTGATAGATAGTCATCTGCCCTTGTTTATCGGGAGACAAAAACATATGGCTGGCTTGCGTTGCACGGATAGCATCAATGGCAATCCGGACGTTACCGTCCGTGCCGTTTTTAAACCCGACAGGGCAGGAGAGCGCTGACGCCATTTCCCGGTGAATCTGACTTTCGGTGGTACGGGCACCGATGGCACCCCAGCTGATCAGGTCAGCAATAAATTGTCCGTTCACCATATCAAGGAACTCTGTGGCGGTTGGCAGACCGAGCGCATTGATGTCCAGTAATAGCTTACGGGCAATGGCCAGACCGTGATTAATGTTATAACTGCCGTCGAGGCCGGGATCATTAATCAGCCCCTTCCATCCGGTGACGGTACGGGGTTTTTCAAAGTAAGTCCGCATCACTATTTCCAGCTTATGATGATAACGGTCGCGCAGTCGGTTCAGGCGCTGTGCGTATTCCAGCGCAGCAGCCGGGTGATGCAGGGAACAGGGCCCGATAATGACCAGCAGACGCTTATCTGTACCCCGTAAAATACGGCTGATGCGCTGTCGGGTGGCCAGGATATTATCGGCTATTGCCGGGGAAACGGGGAATTGCTGATTAAGTGCTGCCGGAGTGATTAGCGGAGCAACTGGCCTGGTGCGTAATTCATCTGTTTTCTTCATAGTACTCTCGGAATCTGTGCTTCTCATCGGCAGAATGCCGGGAAGATATGGCACAAACCATAACCGAACAGTCGATGATTTCAACTGCCTGAGTGAAAAAGATGCGGATTACCGGCCGTGAAATGGTTACCGGGCCACAAAAAGATAAAAAAAATGCCCTTTACAGAAGGGCAAAGACTACACACAGCAATAAGTGTTTCGCTACCTTTTTAGGGGTAAGTGAAAATATTAATAATTATCATAAAGTTATTTACCTTCCTGATCTGTAAGAATCATCCCATTAACAAATATCCTTGCAGAGCAGTGCCCCTGAAAACTACCAGCGGCACCTGCAGTGACTATTCTGCCACAGAGTTATTACGGGCATGACGTGCCTGTTCGGCCGTTTTGCGGGTATCTTCTATCAGTTCTTCAACCACCAGTTCAGGATCGCCGTGGGGTTCCGGCGCCTGATGCATCCAGACAGAGACCAGGCGATAAGAGACAGCCAGTACCACCGGACCGATAAACAGACCAATCATGCCGAAAGAAACCAGTCCGCCGATAACCCCGGAGAGGATAATCAGCATCGGCAGGTCGGCACCAAGCCGGATAAGCATGGGGCGGATCACGCTGTCCATAGTACCGACAACACAGCTCCAGACCAGCAATACCGTTCCCCAGGTCGTGTCGCCACTCCAGTACAGCCAGATAATGGCCGGTACCAGTACCAGTAGCGGACCAATCTGGATCAGGCAGCAAAGGATCATAACCACAGTTAACAGGGTGGCATAAGGAATACCGGCAATCGCCAGACCAATCCCGCCGACCACGCCTTGTAACAGGGCCGTCACGACCACGCCAAGTGCCACCGCACGGATCGCCTGACCCGCCAGCAGTACCACGGCATCGCCGCGGCGTCCCGCCAGACGGTAAGCAAAATGGCGTATTCCCTGACCGACCCGTTCACCGCGCCAGTAAAGCAGTACACTGAACAGCAGCATCAGTGCCAGGTGTACCAGCAATCGGCCAAAATGCCCGGCCTGAGCAACGAAAAAGCTGGTTGTCTGACCAATGTAAGGCTGTATTTTTGCCATCATGGCACTGCCACCGCCTGCCACCATTTTGTGGTAGTAGATCGCCATTTTGTTACCCGCCAGCGGGATTTTATCCAGCCACTCCAGTTTCGGTATCTCGATATGTCCTGAGGTTGCCCAGGCGACCACCGGTCCGATATTGTCGATCACGCTGCTAATCAGTAACGCAATCGGAATAATAAACACCAGCAGTAAAATCAGGGTCATCACCAGTACGGCCAGCGAACGGCGTCCCCATAGATATTTCTGGATGCGCAGCATCAGCCCCCAGGTGGCGATAACCACCATCCCTGCCCATGCAAAGCCAAGGATAAATGGCTGCACGATCCAAAAACTGGCGACGATCATTAAAACGAAAAACATCAGCGTAAATAGCTTTTGCGGTAAATCCTTATCCTGCGGCAGCGCTTTCATAACAACCTTTACCTCAATCAGTTCACCCGGTGTCGGGGATGCTGCTAATGATGCGGTATTTCCGGCAAATACAACAGAGCCGACAGGTAAACTTTTTCATACAGTAACAAAAGCAGCGTTGACGAAAATATGGTAAAACCAATTATCTGAACAATTACAACAACACAACATCCGGGTTTTTACTGCATGATCCCACAGATAAACCATGCACCTGGGCTGAGCCCGCAGGTGCTTTCCTATATTGAGACACTTCAGCAGCAAGGTTTTAGCGGTGATATTGCGACCGATTATGGCGCGCGCCTGAGTATGTCGGTCGATAACAGTATTTACCAGAGCCTGCCGGAAGCGATTATTTTTCCACGCTCTGTGGCAGATGTCGCCATGATCAGCCGCATTTCTGCTGAAAAGGACTATCAGTCGCTGACACTGACAGCGCGTGGCGGAGGCACAGGGACTAATGGTCAGTCACTGAATCAGGGCATTATTGTTGATCTGTCGCGCCATATGAACCGTATCCTTGAGATAAATACGGATGAAGGCTGGGTAAGGGTTGAGGCCGGGGTAGTAAAAGATCAGCTGAACCAGTGGCTGAAACCTTATGGCTTCTTCTTTGCACCCGAATTATCAACCAGTAACCGCGCCACTATCGGCGGGATGATTAACACCGATGCCTCGGGGCAGGGGTCGCTGGTCTACGGTAAAACCTCTGATCATGTGCTGGGGTTACGGGTTATTCTGGCTGACGGGGAGATGCTTGATACCCGGCCGGTGCCGGTCGCGCTGGCAGAGCAAATCGCCGCAGAACAGACCCGTGAAGGTGAAATTTATCAGCAAGTCCTCAAAAGCTGTCGTGATAACCGACAGCTGATCCTCGATAAGTTCCCACGGCTTAACCGTTTTATGACCGGTTATGACCTGCGCCATGTGCTGAGTGATGATCTGCAAACTTTTGATCTGACCAGAATTCTGTGTGGTTCAGAAGGAACTCTGGCGTTTATTACTGAGGCGCGGCTGAATATCACGCCCATCCCAAAAGTGCGTCAGTTGGTAAATATAAAATATGACAGCTTTGACTCGGCATTACGTAATGCACCCTTTCTGGTGCAGGCGCAGGCCCTGTCGGTGGAAACCGTAGACTCGACAGTCCTTAATCTGGCCCGTGAGGACATTGTCTGGCATTCGGTGAAAGAGCTGATTACCGATGTACCGGGAGAACAGATGCTTGGGCTGAACCTGGTTGAGTTTGCCGGGAATGACAGAGAACTGGCGGCGAAGCAGGTCAGTGACTTATGTCAGCGCCTGGACCAGCTGATGCAGGCCAGAGAAGCAGGAATTATTGGTTATCAGTGTTGTACACGGCTTGATGAAGTGGAACGTATTTATGCCATGCGTAAAAAAGCGGTCGGTCTGCTGGGCAATGCCAAAGGGCATGCCAAGCCTATCCCTTTTGTGGAAGATACCGCAGTACCGCCAGAACAGCTGGCTGACTATATTACTGATTTTCGTGCGCTGCTGGACAGCCACGGACTGAGCTATGGCATGTTTGGCCATGTTGATGCCGGCGTTCTGCATGTCCGTCCTGCACTGGACATGTGTGACCCTCAGCAGGAACTGCTGATGAAACGCTTGTCTGACCAGGTGGCAGCCCTGACCGCAAGCTATGGCGGGCTATTATGGGGAGAACACGGAAAAGGCTACCGCGGGGCTTATACAGAGGATTTCTTCGGAGCTGAACTGTTTCGCGAATTACGGCGCATCAAACGTGCATTCGATCGGCAAAACCGGCTTAATCCGGGAAAAATCTGTACTCCTCTTGACAGCCCTGCAGTACTGAAACCTATCGAAAGCCCGACCCGTGGCAGCTTTGACCGGCAGATTCCGGTAACTGTCCGGGAAGACTGGCGCGGAGCGATGGAGTGTAATGGTAACGGGTTATGCTTTAATTTTGATGTGAACAGTCCGATGTGCCCGTCCATGAAAATTACCCGTAACCGGTTACATTCACCCAAAGGCCGTGCCACCCTGACCAGAGAATGGCTGCGTTTACTGGCGGAGCAGGGGGTTGACCCCCGACAGCTGGAACAGACTTTACCGCAGAATACTCTCAGTCTGCGCAGTTTTATCAGTAAACTGAAAAATACCCGCCAGGCAGCCAGAGGGGAATATGACTTCTCTCATGAAGTGAAAGAGGCAATGGCCGGTTGTCTGGGATGTAAAGCCTGCTCCAGCCAGTGCCCGATCAAAATTGATGTACCTTCATTCCGTTCCCGTTTTTTACAGCTGTACCACAGCCGTTATCTGCGGCCGGTCAGTGATCACCTGGTGGCCGCGGTGGAGAGCTATACGCCATTAATGGCCAGGGCACCACGGCTGTTTAATTTTTTCCTGACCAACCCGCAATTGCAGGCTTTTAGCAGGAAATATATCGGTATGGCTGATTTGCCCGCACTGTCATCACCGACCCTGAAACAACAGTTAGCTGGTCATCAGGCCCTGCAAACCTCACCGGATGATCTGCGTCACCTGAGCCTTGCCGAACGTCAGCAGTATGTGCTGGTGGTGCAGGACCCGTTCACCAGTTATTACGAAGCCAGACTGGTCAGTGATTTTATCAGCCTGATCAGTAAACTTGGCTTTAAACCGGTACTGGTGCCGTTTACGCCTAACGGTAAAGCGCAGCATGTAAAAGGGTTCCTGCAGCGGTTTGCCGGCACGGCCAGGAAGAGTGCCGGGGTACTGAATGAGCTTGCGGCGCTCGGGATCCCCATGGTCGGGACGGACCCGGCACTGGTACTCTGTTATCGCGATGAGTACCGGCAGGTGCTGGGTGACGCGCGGGGAGATTTCAGCGTATTACTGGCTCATGAGTGGCTGAACCAGGTGACCGCCGGGCGTGCTGAGCAGCAACCTGTCGGTGAGGCATGGTATCTGTTCCCCCACTGTACCGAAAATACAGCCCTCCCTCAGTCGGGCAGCCACTGGAAATCTATTTTCAGCCGTTTTGGCGCAAAACTGGAAACCGTCAATGCCGGATGCTGTGGTATGGCAGGTACCTATGGTCATGAAACCAGAAATCTTGATAACTCTCTGGGAATTTACCAGCTCTCCTGGCAGCCGCACATGCAACAGCGGGCCCGTCACCGTTGTCTGGCGACCGGTTATTCCTGCCGGAGTCAGGTAAAAAGGATTGAAGGCGAGGCAGTACGCCATCCGTTGCAGGCCTTGCTTGAGATGGTAAGTTAGTACGCAGACGCCGGTGTTAACCGCGGAAAGTGCATGCTGCGCTTTCCGCGCTGTTTCAGGGCAGTTGTTCGGAATAACAAAAAAATTCTTCCTGTAAATGGCATACCTGTTCCCATTCACCTTCCTGCATCAGGCGGTGGCTTAACTGACTGAGTGAGTAGCGAGCCAGTTGCAGCGCCTGTAAACGGAACAACATATCCTGAGCTTCATCGGCCATTCCGCTGACCAGTTGCTGGTGCAGGCTGAGTAAAATCGACAGACTGCGACCGTCATCGCCTTGCTGCTGGCATTTGTCGGCCATGCTCAGGCACAGGTCATTAAATCCCCGCAAATCCGCCAGTGAGCTGTCAGGCTGTTTTAGACGGTGTTTACGGTTATGGAACTCTCTGCACATTGCTCTGAGGGTCTGATGGTATTCTTCAAGGTGAATCGTTAGCCAGCCAGAAAATGAGAACATCACAATACCTCTCTGTAGTAATGATAATCATTATCATATAACTATCCGGTATTTTGCAAGCCTGACGTTTCTTAAGCAGAGTCGTCAGGAGGCTGTCTCAGGATTGTTGCTGCGGCCAGCGTGTGACAAGTCCGGAAAGGGCGAAATATCTTTACAAAGGCGGGTACTGAAAGCAGCAGATAGCAGATATGCAGCTTGCTGAACAGGGGCAGCCGGGGCAGGCAGGAGGCGTGTATCAGACACAGCCACTGAGGGTTCAGCAAAAAAAGGCGGGAGAACGATGAAAGTCGCCGGAACGACAGATAAAAAAAATGGCGCCCGCAGGCGCCATTTTCACTACCAGAACGCTTACTTGCGGTATGCGTGAGCCTGGTTATCCAGACGCTGGTTAGCGCGAGCTGCGTCGTCTTTAGCAGCCTGAACGTCAGTACGTACTGCGTTCACGTCGGTGCTCAGCTGGTCAACTTTGGTGTTCAGAGTCTGAACATCGCTTGACAGTTGGTCGATTTTAGCATTGCTAGAACAACCAGCCAGCAGAGTTGAACCCAGAATTACCGCGCCCAGTACCAGTTTAGTACGATTCATTATTTTACCCTCTAAATTGAGTTAATCTCCATGTAGCCCAATAAGTATTACACAAAGTTTTTTGAGTTGAGAATATATTTTTTATGAGAACATGCTTAATTTCGTTTATTCGCTCAAAGAAACAGCGATTAATAAATTCTGATAAATTTTTTAGTAAAAACATTGAGATTTAATCGGATTTACCTTAATTATAAAAAGCATTTTTAGTCTCTTTTTATTTTTTTTTGAACTTATTTAAAATAAAAAGGCATAAAAAAAGGCGCCCCGCAGGACGCCTTGTCACAAATATATATTAAATAACGTGAACTGAAGCAGTATTTGTGGTGCCGCTTGGTACTAATGCCCCGGAAACCATTACCACAACATCGCCTTCCGCCGCATATCCGGCGCTGAGAGCAATCTCTTTACCGATACGATAGAAGTCATCAGTTGACGCGATTTCTTTAACCAGGTGTGTTTCGACACCTTTAGTCACTAATAGCTGGCGGGCCGTGGTTTCATTGGTGGTTAGTGCCAGAATAGTGGCTGACGGGAAATATTTACGGATAGATTTTGCGGATTTTCCGCCCTGGGTCGCCACAACAATCAGGGCTGATTGCAGTTTTTCCGCGGTTTCTACTGCGCCACGACATACAGCTTCTGTGATGCGTAATTTATGGCTGTCGTGCAGGGAGTCGATTCGGCTGCCCATCACACGGTCAGTACGGTCGCAGATCGTCGCCATAATAGTGACGGCTTCCAGCGGATATTTACCTTTAGCACTTTCACCGGACAGCATTACGGCATCAGTACCGTCGAGGATAGCATTCGCCACATCGCCGGCTTCAGCGCGGGTAGGGCGCGGGTTCTTGATCATCGAATCCAGCATCTGGGTTGCTGTGATCACCAGCTTACGTGCTTTGTTACATTTCTGAATCATCATCTTCTGGGCGAAAATAACTTCTTCCACCGGGATTTCAACCCCTAAGTCGCCCCTGGCCACCATAATGCCATCAGACGCTTCCAGAATTTCATCAAAGTTGTTCAGACCTTCCTGATTTTCGATTTTCGAAATAATCTGAATATTCTCACCGCCGTGCTGTTTCAGGTGTTCGCGGATTTCAAGCACGTCAGAACGTTTACGGATAAAGGACGCAGCAACGAAATCCACACCTTGCTCACAACCAAAAATCAGATCACGCTTATCTTTTTCCGCGAGGGCCGGTAACTGAATAGAGACACCCGGCAGGTTAACACCTTTGTTTTCACCCAGGTCACCATTGTTCAGTACTTTACAGACAACGGTATTTTCGGTGACTGACAACACTTCCATACCCAGCAAACCATCATCAACCAGAACCGTATTACCGATGGCCAGATCCGCGGCAAAGCCGGGATAAGTGACGGCAACGTGCTGATTATTACCAATAACAGACTGGTCGGTAGTAAAGGTAAATGTCTGTCCCGCCTGCAGCGAAACATCATTACCGCCTTCCAGTTTCATGGTGCGGATTTCCGGACCTTTGGTGTCCAGCAGAATAGCAGCATTGTGCCGGGTTTTACTGACCACTGCACGCAGGTTAGCGATACGCTGTCCATGTTCAGCATAATCACCATGAGAAAAATTCAGACGCATAACATTCATACCCGCATCCAGCAGGTGAGTCAGCATCTCTTCAGATTCAGTTTTTGGGCCGATAGTACAGACGATTTTGGTTTTTTTCATGACGGGTTATCTATAAGTTGTAATGGGTTAAGAAATACAGACCACCGGCCGGACAAGCCGATGACGGGGATTTTGGTCTCAGGTAACACAAACTCACAGGAGCGAACACGCCGATAAGAAGAGTAAAAACGGTCTGATGCGTAGGATCCCGCACCACACAAAGGCAGATAAGAAATGGATGTTGCGCAAGCTGTATACGTTAATGCTCTTATCACGTTATTCGCAGACACCGTTCAAGTGGACAACAGGGTTATTATAGTCACTAAGTGGGCGGAAACCAAACAGAAATCGGAATAAGCCTGATACAGAGCAGTGAAAGAATGATATTGCGCAACACTACATCAGATTTTCGAAGGGTGGCTGAAAAAAACTGAGACAGGCTGTTTCCGCAGTATCAGCGCGGGCCGGCGACCAGCGAAAGCACCGGATGACCGGGGACAGACAGCATACGTAAATCACGTAACCGTTCCCGGGAATAATTATCTGAAACCGGCAGCGGTTACCACCAGATTTCCATCTGAGCACCGAAGCTGACCTCACCACGGCTTCCGCGACTAAAGTTATAACCAGCGCTGTCACTGTAAGCCAGACCGTTACTTATGCCAGCCATATTATCCGGAGCATACCCCCAGTTTTCCTGCCATTTGGCATAAGTGGTATATAACCGCAGTGCCGGACGGGCCCAGACATTCGGTCCGGCCTGCCATTGTTGTGCCAGAGTCAGTTTAAACTGGTTGTTGGTCTGTCCGGTACGCTGAGAATTGACCCGGTCATAACCGGCCTCCAGTAAGGTACTCATGATCGGGGTCCAGTTATACATTGGCCTGACCCCGGCGGTAAACCAGCGGGTACCATTGCGGTTATCGAGGTTAATGTCCTGATACATCGCAACATACATTAGCCCCCAGCGGTCATTGATTTCCATAGCCCCATGATCAATCAGCCGGAGCATACTCCCCTTATTCAGTACGGCTGCGCCTTCGCCACGGCCATTGTTTAATGAGGTCATGGCATCAGTAGCATACTGGAACACCAGCGTATTATAGCCTTCAGAAAATGTCTGTTTATGCTCGGCGCTGACCAGCCAGCCCTTTTTACTGGCATCCGGCGCCAGAGAGTAACCTTTGCGCAGGTTAGCTTTACCGTAATCAATCCCTACTTCCAGCTCTCCGCCGGGGTTAACCGCAATACCCGCCAGACGTACATCGAAAGTATCGGTGATCACCGGTACCCGGTTTCGTTCATTTTCAATATACCCCTGCACGCCTCCGGCTTCGCTATTGCGGGTTACCGCCAGGGATAAGTCACCCAGCGGGGTGGTGATATTCTCCATCCCTGCACCCGGGCCGGAAATATCCCAATAGTAGAAATCAATCATATGCACGTCATGGCGCTGGTAAAAACGCTTCCCTGCCCAGAGTTTTGCGCCGGGTAAAGCCGGAATCAGGTTATCCCCCTGAATATTGACCTCACGCAGTGCCGGAGAAACTGACTCAGAATCTGCCTGCTGGGAAACGGCGTAAGCCAGGTTAGTATCAAAATAAAAAGAAGCATTATCCTGCTGCCAGACTTGCTGGCCCAGTTTCAGCTCAGCATAGGTTTCACATTCATTACCCAGCCGGTATTTGCTGCCAGCGCCGGTCGCTGTACTGCATTGCTGCTCACCTCCCTGGTTACTCCAGCCTATTCCGGAACGGGCATATCCTTTGAAATCGAGCGCATAAGCGGGGGAAACCGAGGCAATTGCCAGTGCGGCCAGCATTGCCGGTGCTCTTCCCTGAGTATTCATAATTACTCTCCTGTCAGGATACAGCGTCAGTGCTGTATCTGGGCGGGGGTCGCAGTGATTACGACCCGTGGTTATTGTCTGTCGGAAAATGCTCCGGGGTCTCCGGAGTCAGTAACCACCAGACGGCCTGGTAAGGTTTAAAGTAACCTCCTTGCCGTAACGGGTCGGCATCGGGATAGTTATTGATTAAGGGATGATATTCGCCAGTCTGTGGCAGGGAAGGTGGCAGCCAGCGGATTGCTGAGTCCGTCAGGTTAGCTGCAACCAGTAACAGCTGATCCTGCCAGCGACGGCAATAACACCAGGTCCGGCTGTTGGCAGGGCAGAGATCCCGGTAGTCACCGAATTGCAGAACAGCGAGCTGCTTTCGCAGCTGAATTAACTGACGATAAGTATGGAGTACCGAATCGGGATCGCCGATGGCTGCTGCAACATTCATTCCTGCGGCAGGTGCTGCACATTCCAGCCAGGGCGTGCCGCTGCTGAAACCGGCATTTTTGCTGTTATCCCACAGCATCGGGGTTCTGCTGTTATCCCGTGATTTCGCTGCCAGAATATCCAGAGTATCCCGGGACGAGAGGCCTTGCCGGGTCAGCAGATGGTACATTGTCAGGCTCTCCACATCCCGGTACTGACTGATCTGCGTAAACCCGGCATTAGTCATGCCGATTTCTTCTCCCTGATAGAGATAAGGTGTTCCCTGCATACCGTACAGCACCATTGCCAGCATTTTGGCTGAATGTTGCCGGAAAGTGGTGTCGTTGCCGAACCGTGACACTACCCGTGGCTGGTCGTGGTTTCCCCAGAATAAAGCCCCGTTCGCCCGCTGATGCATACCCTGTTGCCAGTCAGAAAATATCTTTTTCAGCGCCACAAAATCGGCGGCAGCCAGAGTCCATTTTTCACCGTTACGGTAATCGACTTTCAGGTGATGAAAATTAAAGGCCATTGACAGTTCGGTATTATCAACAGACGCATATTGCTGACAATGTTCAAGGGTCGTCGAAGACATTTCTCCGACTGTGACCAATTGCAACGGACTGAAAACATCACGATTCATCTCACGCAGAAATTCATGAACCCGCGGGCCGTCCGTATAGAAACTGCGTCCGTCACCGTCAGGATCGTCGGTGAAACACGCCGGTTTGGAAATCAGGTTCACGACATCAAGCCGTAATGCATCGACGCCTTTACCGGCCCAGAAACGGCAGACTTCTTTTAGTGCCTCGCGGACGGGCGGATGCTCCCAGTTGAGATCAGCCTGTTCACGGCTGAATAAATGCAGGTAATGCTGTCCGCATTGCGGCTGCCACTGCCACGCCGGGCCACCGAATTTAGATAACCAGTTGGTCGGTGGCTTCTCCGGCGGAGAATCCTGCCAGATATAAAACGGGTGGTACGGACTCTGCGGATCACAGGCCTGAACAAACCATGGATGGCGGGTTGAGGTATGGTTGAAAACCATATCCATCATAATTGACAAATCACGCTGGCGGGCTTCACGGACCAGTCGTTCAAAATCTTCCATCGTGCCGTAACCCGGGTCGATCGCACAATAATCAGTAACATCATAACCATTATCGACCTGCGGCGACGGATATACTGGTGTCAGCCAGAGAATATCCACCCCGAGAAACTGTAAATAATCCAGCCGGCTGATAATCCCTGCCAGGTCTCCCTGACCGTTACCGGTAGTATCCTGAAAGCTTTTCGGGTAAATCTGGTAAACAACTTTGTCCTGAGTCCATGCTTTAGCCATTACAACAACCTGCCTGTTAGTGAGTTACGGATGAGTCAGTGACGGGGGAAGTGTCCGATGAGGATGCACTGTTCGCGGTTGCGGAATGGAAACGCGCCACGATAAACGTCAGTACCAGAGGGACAATAATGGCGATCAGTATTGACACCCCATAGACGCCCCAGAATTTCGGCTGGATGGACAAAATACCGGGTAAACCACCGACGCCGATACCGTTAGCCAGAACCTGATTCATACCGCTAAACAGTGCTGCCAGTGCGGAACCAATCATTGCGCACAGCATCGGATAACGGAATTTAAGGTTCACCCCGTACATGGCGGGTTCAGTAACCCCGAGGTAAGCAGCGATTGCCGCAGGTACCGACACGGCACGTTCTTTCGGTGAACGGCGGATAATGATCATTGCCAGAACCGCGGATGCCTGCGCAATATTCGACAGGGCAATTAACGGCCAGACAGGGGTACCGCCCATGCTCTGGATCATCTGCATATCAATGGCAAGGGTGGTCTGATGGATCCCGGTAATCACCAGCGGGGCATATAAAAAGCCAAACAATGCTGCACCGACAGGGGCAAAGCTGCCGGTCATAGCCAGCTGCACGACGCTGGCAACACCGTCTCCCAGTAAGCGACCGAACGGGCCAATCAGACCGTGGGCCAGGGGGATCGCGACCAGTAATGCCGTGACAGGGACAATTACCAGGCTCAGGGAAACAGGAACCACCCGCCGTAGCTGGCGTTCAATTATCGCCAGCGCCATACCTGCCAGTATGGAAGGGATGACCTGGGCCTGATACCCGACTTTTTCTACCAGGAACCAGCCAAAATCCCAGGTATCAGCTGCCGACTGACCCAGCTGATATGAGTTCATCAGTTGGGGAGAGACAAGGGTAATGCCGAGCACAATGCCCAGTATCGGTGTACCGTCCATTTTCACCACCGTGGACCAACAGACGGCGACCGGCAAAAACATAAAAATGGCTTCACCGGGTAACCATAACAGGTCATACAAGGTCTGCCAGACCTGAGATGACTGGGCCAGGGTATTACCATCACTGAAAGGGATGTCGCCGATCACATTACGGAAACCGAGGATCAGACCGCCGCTGATTAGCGCCGGAAGTAACGGAAAGAAAATATCGGCAATATGCGAAAGGGCACGTTCAGCAATCGACATATTTTTGCGGGCGGCTTCACGCTGTTGGCTACGGTCTGCGCCCGTCAGACCGAGGGTTGTCATCATTGCTTTGTAGTAGTCATCAACTTCCGGGCCGATCACCACCTGAAACTGTCCGGCATTGGTAAAGCAGCCTTTGACCATCGGCAGGGTTTCCAGACCTGAGGGACTGGCCAGCGCGGGATCATTCAGTACCAGCCTCAGGCGGGTAATACAATGGGTGGCACTGACAATATTGTCTCGCCCTCCGAGGAATTTAATAAGTTTATCAATAATCTGCTGTTGAATTTCACGCATGGCAAATCCTTATGGGTTCCCTGATAGAAAAGTTTTCCGGCAGTGTGGGTCCGTCATAAGCAGCATAATTAAAATGTGGCAAAAAGTGTTGGGAACGTTCCCGGAACTAAGGGCAGATCACAAAACCAGTACAATTTATCATCAGAAATCAGAGGTGAGTTTACCTTTCAGCAGAAAGCTTCTGACGGGGGCGGCGCGGGATAAATGTGCAATCAGCTGTCTTGCGGCCAGTTTACCGGCGGTGGCGTAACCAAACTCAAGCATGACAACATCAGGAAACAAAAAGCCTAATAAAGGGGTATTACCGATAGCCGCCACCTGAATATTTTTCTGCGGGTTTTGCCGCAGATACTTGTAAACACCGAGCGCCAGGGTGTCGGTTGCGCAAATCACAGCCGTGGTCTCATCAGTACAGACCTGTGCGGCAAGGTCATATCCGCTGTGATAGTCAAGAGAACCGAGTGCGGCAAGGGGGGTCAGCTTCAGCTGTTGGCAGGCCGACAGATAGGCCCGATAACGATCGCCGCCAGTGGTTTTATCCTCTTCATTGACCCCGAGATAACTGATGTTGCGGTGTCCCAGTTGCTGCAGGTGACTGGCAAGCAGGTTGACTGCTCCGGCGTCATCGTAGCAGACCGACGAAAAACCGCGGCATGACTGGACCATCAGCACCAGTTTGTTTTCCCAGCCAGCCAGCATCCCGGTGGTCAGTCCGGTGAAACCAAACAGGATCACACCATCGACTTCCCGCTGCCCGAGGACCTGCAGATGTTCTGTTACTTTCGTGGTACTGAACCGGCTTTCCAGCACCATAGCATCATAGCCATACTGGTAGAGCAGAGGAAGCATCGCACTGACGGCCTGATTTTCTGCGGCGGAGTCGAGTCTGGCAAGAATGACGCCGATCACCCGGCTTTCATTGACCCGCATAGCCCGTGCAGAACGTGAAGGAATAAACTGGTGTTGTTTAATCACCGCTTCAATACGCTGACGCGTTTGCGGGTGGACATCTCCCTGCTGATTAATCACCCGTGATACGGTTGATTTTCCGGTGCCACTGAGGCGGGCAATATCTTTAATCGTCAGACGTTTTGACATCACTGTGTTTCCATAAGCAATCCGTTGACCCGCCGACAGGCAGACGAAGAGTTATAGTAACCGAAATAACAGTAATAAGGGATATCAGTAACAGAACAACAAGAGAGGAAAAGCAGAATGGTGCGTTCTAGTGGACTCGAACCACCGACCCCCACCATGTCAAGGTGGTGCTCTAACCAACTGAGCTAAGAACGCATTCGCTATCATGCTGACAGCGGGACGAATATTAGCGGCACAGGACGGTGCTGGCAAGGAGAATAATGGTTTTTTATGACTGACTGGACAGCAACTGTGCGAAGCGGGTTATTTTTAATCACCGGCGCGGAAAAAACCGTCGCCGGTGCTGCTATCAGTGGGCCGCGCGGCGCAGTATCACCGCAGCGGACTGACGCTGTACCCACAGAATACGCCAGCTCATCATCAGTGCGGCGGCGGTCAGTCCGATGATAAAACCACACCAGAATCCGGCAGGGCCCATACGCGGTACCAGAATATCGGTCAGTGCCAGCAGATAACCGAACGGTAGCCCAAGTACCCAGTAGGACACCAGGGTAATAAAGAAGATCGACCGGGTATCTTTGTAACCGCGTAAAATACCGCTGCCGATAACCTGAACACTGTCAGAAAACTGATAAATAGCCGCCAGAAACATCAGGTGGGCGGCCAGCATAACCACCAGAGGATCGTCATTATACAGCAGAGCAATTTTATGACGGAAGACGACTGTTCCCAGGGCTGTAATACAGGCAAGACATAACCCCACCGCCTGGGCGGTCCAGGCCGCAATTTTTGCCTGTTCCGTATCCCCCTGACCTAAGCGGTATCCGACACGGATAGTCGCGGCAACCCCCATCGACATCGGCAGGACAAACATCATGGAGCTGAAATTCAGGGCGATCTGGTGACCTGCGACATCCACAATCCCCAGCGGAGAAACCAGTAAGGCCACGACCGCAAATAATGTCACCTCAAAAAACAGTGCTAATGCCACCGGTAATCCCAGTGCGAATAACCGCTTCAGGATTTGCAGGTCCGGAGCTGAACGGCGGGTCAGGTGGTTAATATCTTTCATCACTGGCATCCGGTTCACCCAGTAGCGCATCACCAGGAACATGACCCAGTAAACAGTCGCCGTGGCCACACCACAGCCAACACCACCGAGGACGGGCATACCGAAATGACCGTAAATAAAGATATAATTGAGGGGGATATTACATAACAGGCCGATAAATCCCAGTACCATGCCCGGTTTGGTTTTAGACAGGCCTTCACACTGGTTACGCAATACCTGAAACAGCAGATACCCCGGAGCCCCCCACATTAATGCGTGCAGGTAACGTTCGGCTTTATCCGCCAGTGACGGGTCAATATCAGGCATATGCCGCAATAACAAACCGGCATTCCATAACAGGATAATCGTCAGGATAGCCAGCCCGATAGCCAGCCAGAAAGCCTGGTGCACCTGATAAATAATTTTGTTCCGGCGGCCAGAGCCATTCAGCTGGGCAACCGTGGGGGTCAGGGCCAGCAATAACCCCTGGCCGAACAGGATCACCGGCAACCAGATTGAGGTACCAATAGCCACCGCCGCCATATCCGTGGCACTGACGGAACCTGCCATAATCGTATCAACAAAGCCCATCGCTGTTTGCGCGACCTGGGCCAGAATAACCGGAATAGCGAGCCCAAGGAGCTGACGCGCCTCAGTAAAATACTTCTGCACGAATACACCTGTAAAATAACAAAGGGAATAGAAGAGGAGAGATATCCTTATTGGCGACTAGTGTAGCGGGGTCTGAAAACTTAGCAACCGGTGAATTCAAACTATTTTTGCAATAATAAAGCCCCATTAATGGATAAACAGCCTGCCAGTGTTGTGTTACTCTGCGGAAAATATTCAGGGAGATTAACTATGTTTACAGGTATTGTGCAGGGGACGGCAGAAGTCGTCGCGGTCGATGAAAAACCGTTATTCCGAACCCACACACTGAGGTTTCCTTCACAATGGCTGGAAGGCCTGGAGATTGGGGCTTCTGTTGCGCACAACGGTTGTTGCCTGACCGTCACTGCTATACATGATGATCTGGTCAGCTTTGATCTGATTAAAGAAACATTGCGTATCACCAATCTGGGTGATATCACGCCGGGAAGCCGGGTGAATATTGAGCGTGCTGCAAAATTTTCCGATGAAATAGGTGGTCACCTGATGTCGGGTCATATCATGACCACAGCCGAAATATCGAAAATAATACAATCCGAAAATAACCGTGAAATCTGGTTCAGGCTGCAGGACAGTGCGCTGATCAAGTATATTTTACATAAAGGTTTTGTCGGTATTGATGGCTGCAGCCTGACAATAGGGGATGTGGTAGCGAACAAGTTCTGTGTACACCTGATCCCTGAAACACTGCAACGCACGTTACTGGGTCAGAAAAAGATCGGCGACCGTGTGAATATCGAAATTGATCCGCAAACTCAGGCGGTAATTGATACGGTCGAACGGGTACTGGCAGCTCGCGAAATGGCAACCACAGAAGCGAAGGTATAAGCCGTCGTTATTTTATCGGCCTTGTCTGACAACAGGTGCCTCGCTGAACGATGTTCCTGTAAAAAGCCCGCCGGCTGTCACGACCAACCGGCGGGCTTTATTCTAAGACGAGCCAGTGAAGACTTAACGGGCTACCCGTAATCCGCCATCAATGCCGCGGCTGAAAACGACCTGCCATAACTGGATATCCCTGGCACGGAAGGCACCGGCGCAGGCATTCAGGTAATAACTAAACATACGTTTAAAACGCTGATCATAGTTATTTTCAAGCTGTGGCCAGCTGGCGAGAAAACGTTCGTACCACGCCATCAGTGTCCGGTCATAGTCCACACCAATATTATGCCAGTCTTCCATCACAAAATGCGGTTCGCTGGTCTGAGCGATATGCATCACTGACGGCAGACAACCATTCGGGAATATATATTTATCAATCCACGGGTCAACATTTAAATCGGTATGGTTAGATCCGATAGTATGCAGTAAAAAAAGTCCGTCAGGTTTCAGGTTGCGTGAAACCACATCGAAGTAGGTGGCATAGTTTTTCGGGCCGACATGCTCAAACATCCCGACAGACACAATCCGGTCAAAACTCAGATTAAGATCACGATAGTCTTGTAACAGGATAGTGACGTCCAGGCCTTCGCACCGTTGCCGGGCCATTTTTTGCTGTTCAGCAGAAATGGTGACGCCATGCACACTGACACCGTAACGACGGGCAGCAAACTCAGATAATCCGCCCCAGCCGCAGCCAATGTCGAGTAAAGTCATCCCCGGCTTTAACTGCAATTTACGGCAAATCATGTCCAGTTTAGCTTCCTGTGCGGCGTCCAGAGTGGTTGCCTCTTTCCAGTAACCGCAGGAATACTGCATAAAAGGATCCAGCATCAGACTGAACAGATCATTACCCAGATCATAATGTTCTTTACCGACAATCCAGGCGCGTTTTTTGGACTGAAGATTTTTAAGGCGGGCAGTAGCAATACGAAGTGTGTCTTTGAAATGATGTGGTAATTGTTTATCGAGTTTATATTTCAGTACCCGATAAAAAAACTGGTCAAGCCGTTCACATTCCCACCAGCCATCCATATAACTCTCACCAAGTCCCAGAGAGCCTTCCTGCAAGACGCGTTTAAAAAAATCAGAGTTTTTAACCTGAATATCCCATGGACGGTCGCCATTGATAGCAATATCGGCCATCGACAGCATTTCATTGGCAATGCGGTACCAATTATTTTCCTTAAGGCTAACTTCTGCTACACATGATGAACTCATACGCTTTATATCACCTGTTCTATTTTGAACCTGAGGAAAGAATAGCTGACTTTCACTGGTCCGTGAGTAAACTCACAAAAAACGTGCACTTATAAGTAAAGACAAAACAGAGGATCTAGTAAATATCGAAAAATGCGGTTGTGCCTGAATAGCACAATCAAAACCGGTCACAATATGCCTGCAACTTATAGTGAATATTTGTTACCGGGGTGATTATATGCCTGGCAAGCTGAATGTTCAATGGTTTACGGTTAGGTTGCTAATTGTGAAGAGAAAATTAACCCGCCACCAGATGGGGGCGGGTGAAAGGCGGGTTACGATTTCTGTTGCAGACGGTAACCGGCGATGGCCAGCAGCACAGTAACGGCCATCACCGAGGTGGTGGTTAGCAGGGGCTGTGACAAATGCGAAGAGACCAGCAGGCTGAACAGGAAACACAGTCCCAATTGCAGCGCATTTTGCAGCGCAGCGGCTTTACCACTGGCGGTCGGGAAAATCTGTAAAGCGGCCGACACCACTATCGGATAAATCGCACCATTAGCCATTGCCATACCACAGAAAGGTAACAGTAACGTCAGCAGGCCCGGAGAGGTAAAAAAACTGACCAGCGTCACAGTGATAATACTCAGGGAATAGAGGGCAAGCAGCCAGGGCAGCAGTTGCCGGCCACTGAAATGATTCAGCAGCGCACGACAGCCAAACCCGCCTATCAGAAAAGTCAGTGTCTGAGGAATATAGCTCAGACCGATATCAGCCGGTGACAGTCCGAGATCACTCAGGATAAAAGGTGAACCGGTCAGCCAGGCAAAAAAACTGGCAGAGCAGGCGGCATAAATAAGCACATTACCACTGTAACCGCGGCTGGCCAGCAGTCGGCGGAAGGAAACCGGTTCAGGCTGTCGCGCAGCAGGCGGCTGTTCAGTGGCCGGAACCGCAGGGAGACGCAGCGTACAAATTATCAGCCACAGGGTAAGCAGCATAAGTAGCAAAAATATTGAACGCCAGTGATAATGGGCCAGCAACCATGAGCCCAGCAGCGGGGCGAGGGCCGGAGATAAGGCAACCATGGGCATAACTGTGGCAAAAATCTTCTGACGACCTGAGGCGGGATAATAGTCAACCACCAGCGACTGCCAGCTGACTGCCGCGGCACAGACCCCGAGGGCCTGAATAAAACGCAACCCCAGTAATACTTCCGCTGAGCGTACCCATAACATCGCCAGGCATCCGGCGGCAAAAACAGCCAGTCCGCAGATCAGTACCGGTTTTCTGCCTATTCTGTCAGACAGGGGGCCCCAGAATAACTGCGCACAGGCAAATCCGGCCAGGAACAGACTCAGACTGGCGCTGATTATCCCGGCATTGGTCGCGAGGTCCTGTTTCATTGCACCGAAAGCTGGCAGGTACATATCTGTAGCCAGAAAACCCAGCATGCTGAGTAATGACAGATAAACTAAAAAAAATATCGGATGCCGCATTACTGTTCCTTATCACAAAAATTGGCACAGAGTTTAAAAGGGTGCACAGAGAGTTGTGAACCGTTAATATTTGCAATTATCTGTGAAAAAAATTGAAAGGTAATCATGTGGTCTGAATATTCCCTGGAAGTGATAGATGCCGTCGCAAGGAATGGCAGTTTCAGTGCCGCGGCACGTGAACTGCACCGGGTACCCTCGGCAATAAGTTATACAGTAAAACAGCAGGAAGACTGGCTGGCAGTGCAATTGTTTGATCGCCAGCACCGTGATGTGGTGCTGACTGCCGCCGGTGAGCACTATGTTCGTGAATGCCGGGGGATTATCAAAAAAATGCAGGAAACCCGGCGCCAATGCCAGCAACTGGCGAACGGCTGGCGCGGGCAGGTAAGTATTGCGGTGGACTGTGTCGTCAGGCGGGGCAGAATGCAGCAGTTGATTATCGATTTTTACCGGCACTTTCCGGATATAGAATTGCACGTCAGCGAAGAAGTTTTTAACGGTGTCTGGGATGCACTGGCCGGAGGACGGGTGGATATGGCTATCGGAGCGACCCAGGCGATCCCTGTCACCGGGCGTTTTGCATTCCGTGATATGGGACGACTTAACTGGCGGTGTATTGTCAGCGCCGGGCACCCTCTGGCGGCTGAAGCCCGGCCGCGCGAGGAACAATTACGGGCATGGCCATCATTACTGTTGGAAGACACCTCAAGGGAATTACCGCGCCGCATTACCTGGACCCTGGATAACCAGCAGCGGATGACGGTACCGGACTGGCAAACGGGGCTGGATTGTGTCAGGGCAGGATTATGTGTTGCTATGGTACCGGGGCATCTCGCCAGACCACTGCTGGACGTCGGAGAAGTCAGGGAACTTCCTCTGCCGTCACCGTTTCCGGAAAGCCCCTGCTGCGTCAGCTGGGCGGAAGAGAGAAGCTCTCCGGCATTACGCTGGCTCCTTGAGTACCTTGGTGATACGCAGACACTTAACCAGGAATGGCTGAGTGAAACCGGTAGTTAACGACGGTAATCGTGGAACGGACCATCGGCCACCGATCGTCTTTCAATCAGTGACGGGTATACTTCTATGGTTTGCGGCTCTTCGCGTTTATTCACAATACGATCCAGCAGCATATCCAGCGCTTTCTCGCCCAGCTCACTTTTCGGCTGGTGAATAGTGGTCAGGGCAGGGGTAAAATACCGCGCGTTGCGCACGTTATCGTAACCAATGATCGATATATCCTGTGGCACACGCAGGCCCTGTTCATCGGCAGCACAAATTGCCCCCATCGCCATAATATCGCCGCCACAGAATACCGCCGTGGGTAATCGCGGCTGAGCGAGTATTTTTTGCATTGCCAGGTAACCGGATTCGGGTTCAAAGTCTCCCTGCACAGTCCATTCTTCACAATGGGTAATACCTGCCTCCTCCAGTGCTTTAAGAAATCCTGCCAGCCTGCCGCCTCCCGTATTACGCTCCATCTGGCCGGGAATACAACCGATATCACGGTGCCCGCGCTCAATCAGATAACGGCCAGCCATGTAACCGCCACGGAAAGCATTGTCCAGTACGGTATCAGTAAAATCACCACGGGACATTCCCCAGTCCATAACGACCATTGGGATATTACGGTTCTCCTCCAGCATATCCAGCAACTCCTGTGGATATTCGGCACACAATACCAGCAGCCCGTCGACACGTTTGCGCGCCATCATCGATAAATAAGCGCGTTGTTTCTGCAAGTCGTTATGCGCATTGCCCAGAATCAGGGTATAGCCATGTTCGAAACATTTTTTTTCGATAGCTTCCACAATCTCGGCGAAATAAGGTGCTTCGAGAGACGTCGACAGCAGACCAAGCGTCTTAGTGTTATTCACCTTCAGACTTCTGGCGACGGCACTGGGAGAGTAATGCAACTCTTTAATCGCTTCCCAAACCGCTTTGCGGGTCGTTTCCGCAACAAAACGGGTCTGATTAATGACATGAGAAACGGTGGTGGTAGAGACTCCGGCGCGTTTCGCCACATCTTTAATTGTTGCCATTCCTTGAGAACTCCTGGTGTTTTAAATTATTGATTTTAAGTGTGTTAATCGTTTGCGTTTTTACAGTTTTATCAGGCCGCTAATGATGCTGCCAGGAGGGGCCGTAAAGGATTACCTGTAAAAAAAGCCTGTGCCTTACAAGGGGAAACAGGGAAGGTTGCGCAACAAAGAGCGGTAATTCTAACAAGGCTGTGCGAATAAAACGAGATTTTTGCGCAGTAGTGTGGGAATATAATAATTACCCTGTACTTTATGTGTCTATAGGAGCTGTCATGGATACGGATTTAAAGCTGGCGCTGACCACCACTATCGTTGCATTACTGATGATTGCGACGTTCAGTTTCACCGCAATACTGCATTAATGTATTCGCACCGGCAGAGGGCTGTTTACCCGCTAAAGGCACGTATAAAGCCGGAAAGTAAGGGTAGCAAGCAGCATTACTGACAGAGAAGCCGATACCCGGCGTGTTGCGGGTATCGGCTTTTTATTTTACGGGGCACGAATTTTTTTACAGTATTAAGGGAAGTGTATTTATTCAGATATTATGTATTACTGATCCTGACGGAATCACCGCGTTAGCGGACATAAATCCCCCCCTGAATACCGGTGCTGCGATATTCAGGGGGGGATTTTCAGTCTCTGGGCGGAGACTAGCGGACTGTGCTCGGGGTTACGACCCGCCGTGCACCAATATAATGCTGTTGCCAGTACTCGTTACTCAGTGCGCTGATCTGGATATCCTTGCCGGTGCGTGGTGACTGAATGAATTTCCCATTGCCCAGATAAACGCCCACATGATCAGCCGCACCGCCACGGTGGATACGGAAGAATACCAGATCACCTTTCTCAAGATCGTTGCGTTTAACCGGTGCAGCATCACGCAGATGGTACATTTCATTGGCAGTACGGGGAATTCTGAAGTTTACCAGGTCTTTATAGGCATAATAAACCAGCCCGCTGCAGTCAAAGCCCGTATGGGGTGAGGAACCGCCCCACTGGTACGGCTTGCCTAACTGATCCATTAATTTAACCATCACAATGGCACGCGCTTTCTGATAGCGTTCACGGTGCAGTTTACTCATGCGGATAGAAGCCAGTTTCGCGGAAGGGCGGCCGGCGGTCCTTTTGGCTATCTGGCGCTGGTGACCGTATTTTCTGAGTGCCGGTGTGCGATGTAACGCAATACGACGTGATTCTTTTTTCGGGCGGCTCTCTCTGACTTTACGCGGGCTGGTCAGATGCTTAACCCGGTGGATAAGGGGCTGTCGGGTTCTGTGGCGTGTACTGGCTGTTTTCAGTGGTTTTCTTTTTCGGCGGGCATCTTCTGTTACCGCTTTTTTGGCTGATTTATGAAATGAAGCATTTATTGCAGTACGTGGCGAAGCCTCTGCGACATTAAAAAAAAGCTGTGCTACAGCCAGAATAAAAAGCGTGGTCAGTAAACGCATAGTTGTCAGGTTACAGGTTAATGTCCTGAAAAAAAGCGGACAAGATTAAAAAAATAACATCTGACTTTTCAGCCAGCCCCAAAATCATTCTAATCCAGATTTTTATAAAATGTTAAGGTCTTTTTGCCGTAATCTGTTACGAGAAGTTTTTTGGTGTAAAAATGAGCGTAAACAGTTAATTAAGTCATCTTTTTACCGGTATTTTTACCGCGGGTATCCGTGTTTTTACCCAACAGAGATCATTTAACCCTGAAGGCGCTGATATTATCTTTTCGACGGAAGATGAAAAATGTCGTTTTCACCCGCGGGTTGATATCGTTACAATAACCGGACATGTCGTTTTGTCCCGAAGGAAGTATGATGAGCACTCTTGAAAAAATTCAGACGCAGATTTCAGAAAACCCGATTCTGCTGTACATGAAAGGTTCACCAAAACTGCCAAGTTGTGGTTTTTCAGCCCAGGCGGTGCAGGCGCTTTCTGCCTGTGGCCAGCGTTTTGCCTATGTGGACATTTTGCAGAATCCTGATATCCGTGCCGAATTACCGAAATATGCTAACTGGCCAACCTTTCCGCAATTATGGGTGGACGGTGAATTAGTCGGTGGTTGTGATATTATTATCGAGATGTATCAGCGTGGTGAACTGCAACAGCTGATTAACGAAACGGCTGAAAAATATCCTGCAGCGGAATAAACCGCGGATGTGACTGAAAACGATGCCCGCCGGCCGATGCGGGCATTTTTTCAGCTGCTAACTGAAAGCGGCAGCCTGTTCTCTGTCAGATCTACAACACCGGTGAACTGTGCTGTGTTTTTTCAGCATCAGCATCAGTATCAGTCGCTAATGGCCATCCTCCCAGCCTTTTCCAGCGGTTAACCAGTTCACAAAACAGGGTTGCTGTCTGTTGCGTATCATACAGGGCTGAGTGTGCCTGATGACTGTCAAACTCCATACCTGCGGCCTTACAGGCTTTGGCAAGTACGGTCTGTCCGAGAACCAGTCCGCTGAGCGCTGCGGTATCGAAAGTGGCAAACGGATGGAAAGGATTGCGTTTCAGATTACTGCGCCGGGCTGCCGCCATAACAAAGCTTTGATCAAACTGGGCATTGTGGGCGACAATCACTGCCCGTCCGCAGTCACTGTCTTTCATCCCTTTACGCACCATTTTGAAAATAGCATGTAACGCATCATGCTCACTTACCCCGTTACGTTGCGGGTCATCAGGATTAATCCCGGTAAATGCCAGAGCCTCAGGGTGAAGCAGGGCACCTTCAAACGGGTTAACATTGAAGTGCAGTGTCTGGTCGGGCTGTAACCAGCCGTCACTATCCATTTTCAGGGTAATCGCAGCTATTTCCAGCAATGCGTCAGTATCGGCATTGAAACCGGCGGTTTCGACATCGATAACCACAGGAAAAAAACCGCGAAAGCGTTGGTTCAGGGCATTCAGGGAACAAATATCGGACATCAGTATCTCATTGGACGAAAAGCGCAGTGGGTAGTATCGTAAAAACAGCAGTGGCACAGTGACGGCTATCAGAGGCCGCAGAAAGTGCCTGCCTGTAGCAGGCAGACACTGATGATCAGTGACTCAGGCCCTGACCTGCATATTTTTTCTCGATAAGTTCGATTTTATAACCGTCCGGGTCTTCGACAAAAGCGATAACCGTATTACCACCTTTCACCGGACCGGCTTCACGCGATACTTTACCTCCGCCCTGGCGGATTTTTTCACAGGCTTCAGCCGCGTCCTCGACCTCGATAGCAATGTGGCCATAAGCGTTGCCAGGTTCATAACTGTCAACACCCCAGTTATAGGTCAGTTCAATAACTGCACCTTCACTTTCTTCCGTATAACCGAGGAAAGCCAGCGTATATTTGTACTCGGTGTTTTCACTTTGACGTAACAAACGCATACCCAGCACCCGGGTATAAAAATCTACAGAGCGTT
This sequence comes from Tatumella sp. JGM130, assembly GCF_018257525.1. Classification (NCBI taxonomy): domain Bacteria; kingdom Pseudomonadati; phylum Pseudomonadota; class Gammaproteobacteria; order Enterobacterales; family Erwiniaceae; genus Tatumella; species Tatumella sp. JGM130. Next base: position 65,127 of record NZ_JAERJS010000002.1, read on the forward strand.
GTAAGTCACCGACACGCAGCATGGTATGAAGCAGACGCATATCATCCTCTTTTTTTCTGTGCAGTCATCAGACATTAATGACCGGAAAGTTTACCGGTCTTTAGTGTAACAGGGAAATCGTTACAGTGAAGCCCGCTTATCGGTCATAAACGGGTAATCGGTGTATCCCTGAGCAGAACCGCCGTAAAATGACTCCGGATGCTGCGGATTCAGTGGTGCATTTTGTTGCAGGCGTTCTGGCAAATCAGGGTTTGCAATATAGTCCCGGCCAAAAGCAACCGCATCAATAAGGCCGCGGTTAATCAGCGCCTCTGCCTTTTGTTTAGTATAGGCACCGGCGCCAATAATTACCCCCGGGAATGCAGCACGGACTTTGTGACGAAAATCGTCACTGTAAGGTGCCCCGCCAGCCCAGTCAGGCTCAGATAAATGCAGATAGGCGACTTTCCGTTTTGCCAGTTCATTGATCAGCCACAGGGCTTCGGCTTCTTCATCCGGTCCGTTGGCTAATGCCTGGAACTCACCGACAGGGGACAGGCGAATGGCAATCCGATCTTTTGCCCAGGCTTCTCCCATCGCATCGACAATGTCCAGTACCAGACGTGCACGGTTTTGCAGGCTGCCACCATATTCGTCGGTCCGCTGATTGGACTGTGCCGACAGGAACTGATGTAACAGGTAGCCATGGGCGGCATGGATCTCTGCCAGGTCAAATCCGGCCTGCTCAGCATTGGCCGCGGCCTGACGGAAATCTGCAATCACTTGCTGAATATCACTGTGGCTCATTTCCCGTGGCAGTGATGTTTTTTCCCGATAGACATTACCGTCAGCATCTTTCAGGGAAGTGCGGGTATTGCCCGGCAGTGCAGAAGGCGCCAGCGGTGGTCGTCCGCCGGGCTGTAGCGACGAATGAGAAATACGTCCTGTATGCCATAATTGTACTGCGATATGTCCCTCAGCAGCATGTACCTGACGGGTAATGTCAGACCAGGCAGCAATTTGCGGGGCGCTATGTAATCCGGGAGCGCCGGCATAACCTTTTGCCTGAAAGGATACCTGGGTGGCTTCAGAAATGATCAGCCCGGCGGAAGCGCGCTGTGTATAATAAACAGCCATCAGCGGTGTGGGAATATCGCCGGGTTCAATACTGCGCAGCCGAGTCAGGGGTGCCATAAAAATACGGTTGGGTACGGTAATTGCGCCAACGGTTAACGGTGTAAAAAGCGGACTGTCAGTCATTTTATTCTCCCCGCGGATGAAGTGTGGTTACAGCATTAACGGCCTGTCCGGAGCCGGCATCAGAGATGATCAGCAGTAACGGGTATCACCGGTCTGTTTCCGGGCCCGGGCAGGCAGAGTAAAGAGCAGGCTGCCTGATGACAATGGACAAGTGGCCTGAACGCACAAACGGACAATTTCCGGCAATGCCGGCCAGTTTTTACGATTGCCAGTGGCATGATCCGGCGCTAGAGTTTAACGGAACTGTAGCAAAAATAACCCGCCGGGCAGAGATTAGCTGGCAGGCATACTCTATGTGCTGAGGGGATAATGGCTGAGCAACTGGAATTTTTCCCTGTCCCGAATCCGTGTCGCGGGATTTGTCGTAGCGACAGCCGGGGCTATTGTCAGGGCTGCCAGCGCAGCCGGGAAGAACGTTTTAACTGGATGACATTCACCGATCCTCAGAAACGTGAGGTACTGCGCATCTGTCTGCAACGGCGCCTGCGTATGCAGCGCCGGAAAAAAACGGCCGAAAGTGAAGAGCCGCAGCAGCCGTCATTATTCTGAACCGTCCGCCGGGGCAGGGGACTAATCAGGAACGGCCTGCTGTAACTGGGCCAGCGAACAGTGCAGGCGCCATAAAATCCCTGCCAGCTCCCGTGCTTCTCTGTCACTGTTAACGGGTAGCCCACGGATCATATCTTCCAGTTCGCTGAGTGTGGCCAGTAGTGAACGATGACGGACGCCCTGTAAACTAATAATATGATGCAATGAACGGAAACACTGATCACGGATGACGATCAGGCTGGCCGAGGCTGACTGCCAGCGGCGTAATTGCCAGACAATATGTGAACAGTTAAGCAATACCACCCCCCAGCGTAACAGCCAGATATGTGCCTGCTGGTTATTACTGTTTTTTAAACGGCTTACCAGGTGATACACGCGGGATTCAAACACGCTTTCACTGAGTCCCGGATGGAGGTGCAGCTGGTCAAGAAATACATGGCGCAGGGCGCGGATATTTCGTCGTGACTTACGGTCGTCAGAGCTGGGACGCAGGATCTGAAATGCCAGCCATGCCAGTAATACGCCGCAGATTTTGGCCACATTATCATTAAGAAATTCGCCGTAATCCCACTGGGGCGGATTAGTCACCGAGATAAATGAGCCAAGATAAACGATTGACTGTCCCCAGAAGCTGGCACTGGCGGGATGTTGCAGCTTCAGAAGATGGCAGGTAATCAGCAGCGGGAATAAAAACAACATCAACTGCCACAGGGCACTGATTTGGATCATCAGACCGAATTTTAATAACAGACTGAAAAAAGACAGTATCAGTAAGGTTTTAAGTAACCCCAGAATCGTTCCTGCCGCGACAGGTGATGACGAATAGAGAACACAGGCGATAGAGGTCAGAGTCAGTGCGGCTGCGCCGCTTTCCCAGTGGCTGTTGATCCAGAAGGTGCCCCCCAGCACAATAGCTGCGAAGGTTCTGACGGCACTCCATCCGGCTTCAGTACTGTCATTTTCTCTGGCCAGAGACGGTACCTGCGGTGGCTGAAAGCGAGTATCTGCATCTGCGGCTGTGATTAAACGGATCCAGCGGCTGACATTCAGATACAGCCAGCAAAAATAACGTAAACGTTCGCAAAACGCCTGCTGGCGATAGTCAGCATCACCTTGCTGAGATATCTGATAAATCAGCACCGCCAGCCGGTATTTATCACAACCCGGGCGTCCGAGCTCCTGCATCACCTGTGTCAGGCCCTGCCTGAGCCCGGCGGGCGCGTCCGGCCAGTTCAGCAGCATACGACGTAATCCCGACAGTATGCCGGTCAGCCGCAGCTGCTGGTGAAGAATATAATTCAGTACATTATTTTGCCGGCGAAAACGGTAATGACTCCAGAATGCCTGAATCCGTAGCAGATTAATGGTCAGGATCTGTGAAATAACCATCTCATGCGCCGCACCGGCAGTAGCAGGGCTGTCATTGGTTAACAGGCTGACGGCATGTGTATACAGTTGCTGATGCATAGTACGTAACGACTGCATCAGTTTATCCCCATCCGATGTGCCTGGCAGGATCATCATCATCAGCCCCGCACAAAGTATACCGGTAATCACTTCGCAAAGCCGTGCCTGCGCCATTTCCCAGACCTGATTAACATCAGTCACATTGACGGTGGTAAACGCAATGATTGCCGCCGTATAACCTGACAGGCAGAAGGCGTAAGCAACATTATTCTGATAATGGCTGGAGATCCAGGTACAGAAGGCCAGCCAGCCGGCAATCATAAAAATAAACAACCAGGGGTCATTCAGGGCATGTCCGGCAATAATCAGCGCGGCAGTAGCGCCTAACAGACTGCCGCAGATCCGCCCGAGGCTCTTACTGATAGCGCCGCCCACGGTCGGAAAACTGACTACCGCAGCGGATGTCATCGCCCAGTAAGGTTCATCCAGTTGTAAACTATAGGCAAAGGTCAGGGCCAGACACATTGCCAGGCTATTGCGCAAAGCGTAGCGCCACTGCAGGCTATTAGCTTTAACCCAGGGTAATTGCTGCCATTCCAGCCAGTTAAGGTTCATCTGCGGGTCACCGGCGAATAACAATAGTGCAGGTAGTTCCTGCAACCAGCTGAATATTGTCCGGGACTTTGTCCAGCCGGATGCGTACCGGTACGCGCTGAGCAAGCCTTACCCAGGGCACGGTAGGTTTTATTTCCGGAACCAGCCCGTCGGCCTCAATATTCTGGTCGTAGATAGCGCGGCCGATACTTAACACGGTACCGGTCAGTGTGTCGCCATTACTGTAAAGTACTATTCTGGCCGGGTCACCGTCACGGATATGGCGCAGTTTGGTCTCTTCAAAGTATCCCATTACGTAATAGGAGTGGCTGTCCAGCAGAGCAAATAATGGTGAACCTTCACTGGCATAGTTACCTGCGCGGAGAGTCAGGTTAGTAATCCATCCATCGACCGGAGCATAAATTTTGGTCCGTTGCAGGTCCCACAGGGCTTTATCCAGGCTGGCTTGTGCAGCTTTTTCGCTGGCCTGCATGGCATCTGCCGTCTGGCGTGCGATATCCATATCTTCTGCTGAAATAATATTTTTCGGCAGACGGGCACGGCGTTGCTGTTCATGGCGCGCTTTCAGTAAATCGGCCTGTGACCTGGCCAGTAATGCCTGCGCATTATCCACCGCTATTTTTAGCGGTACCTCATCCAGGGTTACCAGTAAGTCACCCCGGCGGACAAACTGGTTGTCAGTAACATTAACCGAAATAATCCGGCCCGATACTTCAGGCGTAATATTTACCAGTTCGGCACGTATCTTCCCGTCACGGGTCCAGGGGGATTGCATATAGTAGTTCCACATCCACCAGCCGGCAATCAGGGCAATAGCAAACACTATCAGGGTCGTAAAATACTTCAGAAGATTCACTTTCATAAGTCATTATCTCAGGCTGAGCAAGCCAAATGCGCCGGCAACACACAGGATAAACAGGGACAGGTCCATCAGCGTCGGGTGCCAGAAAACACCGGAGTACATCCGTGCTCTGATCAGCGGATGGATCATCAGCCAGAAGAAAAAGCCGAGTAAAACAGGCTTAAATATCGGCGGAAAAAATAAAGAATCCCCCAGCACCAGTTCGGTCAGGGAAGAAAAAGGCGGATGGCTACTCCAGTTCATATCTGGCAATCCTTGTCAGCAAAAATACAGCAGAAGAAAAGCAGAAAATGATTTCTGCATCAGGCATTTGTAATTACTCCCTGAAAACCGCAAAATAGTGTAAGATCGAAAATAATGCTTAGCAAGCTAATTATAAGGGGGTTGTATGGAGTCTTCATTAGGCACTGATCTTGCCAGACTGGTGCGTATGTGGCGCGCAGTCATTGATAACAGACTGAAACCCCTGGGCCTGACCCAGACCCTGTGGGTGACATTGCATAATATTCACCAGTTACCTCCGGAACAGTCACAAATACAGTTGGCTAAAGCGATTGGTATCGAACAGCCTTCACTGGTCAGAACACTCGATCAGCTGGAAAGCAAGGGGCTTATCAGCAGGCTCCCTTGTGCCGATGATCGCCGGGCTAAAAGAATCACCCTGACAGAGGCCGCAGCACCGGTCATTGAGCAGCTGGAAGGTGTGATTGATCGCAGTCGTGAAGATATTCTTGACGGATTATCCGATTCAGAAATTTCCACACTGGGGAAGCTTATCGGCAGGCTGGAAAAAAACATTGTCGAACTGCAAGGAAAAGAGAGTCAGTGACAATTTTATCTGACGGAATAACCGGACAATAAACAGCTAATTTTTTACAGACAAAGAACCCGTCGTCAGACGGGTTCTTTAATATTGAGGAGTCTTAGCGGGGGGAAACCGTTACCTGGCTGCCATCAGTGGCGATAGCCACACGCATACCCGCAGAGTAACGGGTATTGCCTTGTTTCTGAACAACCATAATGGTGTTGCCGTCATCTTTACGGATTTCCAGCTCAACGCCCTGTGAAGTATTCAGGCTGCCCTGTACGCCCTGACCGGCCAGGCCGCCCAGTACTGCACCACCGGCTGTCGCCAGGCTGCGTCCGGCACCACCACCGATAGTATTACCGAGGAAGCCACCCAGCACTGCACCACCGATTGCGCCAATAGCATTGCTGTCACCGCCTGCCTGGATTTTTACCGGGCGTACGGAAATCAGCGTCCCGTAGGAAACACTCTGCACCTGTTTGGCTTCGCTGGCGCTATAGACATCACCGGACAAATTATTGTCATTGACACATCCGGTCAGTGCCAGGGCAACCGCAGCAACAGCAGTTAAACGTTTAATCATTCAGAAACTCCTTTCAAAAATCGGCGCAATTTGCGCACCTTTGACCACGCTATCATCCAATTATAAAGCAAATTGTGCATTTTGAAGCGATTTTTGCAATTATCAGCATGACATTCTGGAACTGTGTGCATAAACGATAATTCAATCATCGGCAAAATGTATTCAATTAATTGATGATCAATTGTTATCCTGTTCACAATATAAGTCACTAATAATCAGCGGGCGGCTGACAGCCAGCAGCGCCGTAAACTGAGGTTAACATGAAGTCGGGACGATATATCGGAGTAATGTCAGGCACCAGCCTGGACGGAGTGGATGTTGTGCTGGCGGCCATAGACGAACATATCGTTGCCCAGCAAGCCAGTTATTGTCATCCTATGCCGCTCGACATTCGGCAGCAGATACTGGATGTCTGCCAGGGGCAGCCCGTGACGTTGTCACAAATAGGCCGGCTTGATTCACGCCTCGGGCAGTTGTTCAGTGAAGCCATAGAAACTCTGATGCGCCGTGAGTCCCTGAACCCGTCGGATATTGTCGGCATTGGCTGTCACGGGCAAACCGTCTGGCATGAACCGGAAGGTGATGCGCCTTTCAGCCTGCAACTGGGAGACAATAATCAGATAGCCGCCCGGACTGGCGTTACGGTGGTCGGGGATTTTCGCCGGCGAGATATGGCGCTGGGGGGGCAGGGAGCGCCTCTGGTTCCGGCGTTTCACCGTGCAGTACTCATGCATCCCGGCGAACGGCGGGTGGTACTGAATATTGGCGGAATTGCCAATCTCTCACTGCTGTTTCCGGGGCAGACTATCTGTGGTTTTGATACCGGGCCGGGAAATATTCTGATGGATGCATGGATATGGCGTAACCGGCAACAACGTTTTGACCGGGATGGTCGCTGGGCCAGTAGTGGTAAAGTTATCCCTGTATTGCTGAAACAGATGCTGGACGATCCCTGGTTCTCGTTACCGACACCGAAAAGTACTGGCCGGGAATACTTTAATCTGTCGTGGGTCGAAAAGCAGTTACAGCGCTTGCCGGGACTTGCCGCCAGTGATGTTCAGGCCACCTTACTGGAATTAACCGCCATGAGTATCGTGCAGCAAATCCGCTTAAACGGACACTGTGATCGTCTGCTGGTCTGTGGCGGAGGAAACCATAACCGGGCATTAATGGCGCGTATTTCGGCCCTGCTGCCGGGGACTGCCGTGGGGAAAACAGATGATGCGGGGATCAGCAGCGATGATATGGAAGCGCTGGCTTTTGCCTGGCTGGCATTTCGTACCTTATCTGGACTGCCCGGTAACCTGCCAGCGGTGACCGGCGCCAGAGATTTTACTCTGCTCGGTGCCATTTTCCCTGCCAGTCTGCTGGCAGACGAGTAACAGGCCCGCCCCTGTTAACGAGGGCGATGTAAATAGTGCTGGTGTTGTTTTTTAATGAGTTAGCTAAAATGACTAATGAGAGTGAACCGTTACAAAATATAGCCGACCTGCGTCGTGAATATACCCGCGGGGGATTAAGACGTAAGGATCTGCCTGAACATCCGATGGCGTTATTCGGTCAGTGGCTCAGCCAGGCCTGTGAAGCCCGGCTGCCGGACCCGACGGCAATGTGCGTGGCGACAGTCGATGAGCAGGGGCAACCCTATCAGCGGATTGTATTACTGAAACAATACGATGATAACAGTATGATTTTCTATACTAACCTTGGCAGCCGTAAAGCGCAGCAATTGGCTAATAACCCGAAAATATCCCTGCATTTCCCGTGGCATATGCTGGATCGTCAGGTGATGGTGCTCGGTGAGGCAGAAAAACTCACTGCCGGTGAGGTGCTGAAATATTTCAGCAGCCGTCCCCGCGACAGTCAGATTGGTGCCTGGGTTTCCAGACAATCGAGCCGGATTTCGGCCCGGGGGATCCTCGAAGGTAAATTCCTCGAAATCAGTCAGAAATTTATGCGCGGTGAAGTACCGTTACCGGATTTCTGGGGAGGGTACCGGGTCAGATTTCATACCATGGAATTCTGGCAGGGCGGTGCGCGGCGGCTGCATGATCGTTTTATTTACCAATATCAGAACGACTGCTGGAAAATTGATCGTCTGGCACCCTGATTTTGCGAAATAAGCTATTTCACTACTGGAACAGTTTGTCCGTGCGTTTTATTCTATGCACCTTATTTTTTCCGCCGTTGGCGGAAAGCTGTGTACCAGCAAAGGTGCAGTCTGTTCAATTTGGAGTCGTTAATGACCAGCAGTAACCTGATACAACAATTGCAGGAAAGGGGCCTGATCGCCCAGGTAACGGATGAAGAGGCGTTATCAGAGCGACTGGCACAAGGGCCTATTGCACTGTATTGCGGCTTTGATCCTACCGCAGATAGCTTACATCTGGGCCATCTGGTACCGTTACTTTGCCTGAAACGTTTTCAGGATGCTGGCCATAAACCGGTCGCGCTGGTCGGTGGTGCCACAGGACTTATCGGTGACCCGAGTTTTAAAGCCAGTGAGCGTAAACTGAATACCTCAGAAACCGTCGGCGAATGGGTGGAAAAAATCCGCCAACAGGTCTCCCCGTTCCTGAACTTTGAGTGTGGTGACAACAGCGCGATTGCGGCCAACAACTATGACTGGTTCGGCGGGATGAATGTTCTGACGTTCCTGCGTGATATTGGTAAACACTTCTCTGTGAATCAGATGATTAACAAAGAAGCGGTAAAACAGCGTCTGAACCGTGATGACCAGGGCATTTCGTTTACGGAATTCTCATATAACTTATTGCAGGGATATGATTTTGCCTGTCTGAACAAACTGCACGGTGTCAGCCTGCAGATCGGTGGTTCTGATCAGTGGGGGAATATCACTTCCGGTATCGATCTGACCCGCCGTTTACATCAGAACCAGGTGTTTGGTCTGACTGTGCCGTTAATTACCAAATCTGACGGAACCAAATTCGGTAAAACCGAAGGTGGTGCTGTGTGGCTGGATGCCAGTAAAACCAGTCCGTATAAGTTCTATCAGTTTTGGATCAATACCGCCGATGCCGATGTGTATCGCTTCCTGAAATTCTTCACCTTTATGAGCATTGAAGAAATTAATGCCCTGCAGCAAGAAGATCAGCAGAGCGGTAAAGCACCGCGCGCCCAGTACGTCCTGGCTGAACAAGTGACCCGGCTGGTGCATGGGGAAGAAGGCCTGGCAGCTGCCCGCCGTATTACGGAAAGCTTATTCTCCGGATCCCTGAATTCACTGACGGAAGCTGATCTTGCCCAGCTGGCTCAGGACGGTATGCCGGCGGTCACTCTTTCAGAAGGAGATGATCTGCAACAAGCCCTGGTCGTTGCAGAACTGGTACCTTCCCGTGGTCAGGCTCGCACGTTAATTTCGTCCAACGCTGTTTCCGTTAACGGACAAAAACAATCGGATGCTGAATACCGTTTCAGCGCAGACGACAAGTTATTTGGTCGTTACACCGTATTACGTCGCGGTAAAAAGCATTACTGCCTGATAAACTGGCAATAAACAGTAAACGATAAAGGCCGGTCTCCGGCCTTTTTTACGGTTAAATTAAGCGAAAGACGTCATACAATAATGAAAAATATTCTTGCAATACAATCACATGTTGTTTACGGGCATGCAGGTAATGCCGCCGCAGAATTTCCGATGCGCAGAATGGGGGCCAATGTCTGGCCATTAAATACGGTTCAGTTTTCGAACCATACCCAGTATGGTCACTGGACGGGTACGGTTATGCCGGCATCGCATCTGACAGACATTGTCAAAGGTATTGCAGAAATCGATCGCCTGAAAACCTGTGATGCGGTACTGAGTGGTTATCTTGGCTCAGCAGAACAGGGTGAGAAGATCCTGGAAATCGTGCGTGAAGTGAAAACGGTGAATCCGCAGGCATGGTACTTCTGTGACCCGGTGATGGGGCATCCGGAAAAAGGCTGTATTGTCGCCCCCGGAGTGGCCGAATTTCATTGTAAATACTCTCTGCCGGCCAGTGATATTATTGCGCCAAATCTGCTGGAGCTGGAAATGCTCAGTGACCGGCAATTGCATAATATTGATGAATGTATTGACGCCTGTCGCCAGTTAATTGCACAGGGACCCCGTATTGTGCTGGTGAAACATCTGTCACGGGCCGGAAAACGCAGCGACCAGTTCGAAATGCTGTTAGTGACCGCAGATGAAGCCTGGCATATCCAGCGTCCGCTGGTCGATTTCGGGGTACGCCAGCCGGTCGGCGTGGGAGACCTGACCAGTGGTTTACTGCTGGTGGATCTGCTGCACGGTAAATCAATGCAGGATGCCCTTGAACATGTCACTGCTGCAGTATATGAAGTAATGATTAAAACCCATCAGATGGGAGAATACGAGCTGCAACTGGTGGCAGCCCAGGACCAGATAGCGATTCCCGTTCATCAGTTTGTGGCGGAACGATTAAGTTAAATGCTCTTAACGGCAGGGCCGTCGCGGGTCGATGGCCCTGCCTGTAATGATCAAATCCGGTAATTTCGCCGCTGTTACAGCGCCTGGCCGCCGGAAGCCTCAATCCGCCGGTTTCGTCACTGAGTATGGCACTGACCGCATCCCCGATATCCTCTGGCAGCGAGTTTTAAGGCTGCATTTTTACCCGCCCCCCGGCGTTCGCCGCTAATGAGTGTAATGTTCTGGCTCATATTTACGCCGTGAAGAAAAAGGGAATCCAGTCACCATCCTGTTTGCCAATAATTTGATAATAAATGGTCCTGATTACAGTTCACTGTTTCGTTTTCGACAACCCCGGGAAGGGATGGATAAAACTCAGGCAGTTCAGGTGGTTGTCTGTGTGGCGTCAACGGGCAGTGTGACCCGTACCGCGGAGACTGTGTATGGCGTGGCTGACAAACAGAGTACAGGAATATATCCGCAGCTGAGCAAAGGGAAATCCTGCGGCGGACAAAAAAAATCCCCGTCAGCAGGCTGGCGGGGATTCGGAATTTAGCGCAGCATCAGTCGCGGGTCATTTTGTGAAGCAATGGCGCGGAAACCAGCATTACCGCAGCAATGATCAGTGTAGTGATCCCGATTTGTTTGAAGACGTGGCTATATACCACCAGTGATTCTACAGGATTGGTCACATCGCCAGGTACCGCCATCAGTCCGGCGACTTTACCGGCAATAACGGCAGCGCAGGCAGTCGTCAGGAACCAGGACCCCATAATAAAGCCCATCAGTCGCTGCGGAACCAGTTGTGCAACCATCGCCAGACCCAGTCCGGAAATCATCAGTTCACCAATACTCTGTAATGCGTAACTGAGGATCAGCCAGTTTACCGAAACAATACCCTGTTCACTGGCATACTCTGCCCCCAGCGGCAGTACCAGAAACGCCCCCGAACATAACAGCATACCGATAGAGAACTTAAACGGCATCGGCAGGCGATCACCCAGTTTGTTGTACAGCATCGCCAGTAACGGGCTGCATACCATAATCCAGAACGGATTCAGTGCCTGGAACTGCTCCGGCTGGAAAGTAATCCCAAAGATCTGGTGTTCAACATTGCGGATGGCAAAGAAGTTCAGTGATGTCGGCATCTGCATATACAGCACGAAGAAGACGATAGCTTCGACCATCAGAATAAATGCCACCATCATTTTGCGGCGCGCAGCACCCTGCAGGGCAAAGGTTTCTTTCGCGAATACCAGTACAATACCGATAGCGATTACCAGTAAAGCAATCCGCGCCACAGACTGGTGATGCAGTAACCCGCTGGCAACGGCGATCAGTACCACCACACCAGCCAGCGTCGCCAGCAGTTTACCTGTATGCAGCGGGGCAAAGTCGGCCGCAGAGCCGTGCTTTTTAACCAGCGATTTCAGGCTCAGGAAGTTAATCAGCGTAAATACCAGTCCGACGACGGACAATGAGAATGCCACGCTCCAGCCGTATTGATTTGCCAGCCATGGGGTCAGCATCATTGAGAACAGGGAGCCGATATTGATGGACATATAAAACATGGTGAATGCACCATCAATACGCGGGTCATCTTTCTCATAACAGGTAGACAGTAAAGACGACGGGTTCGCCTTAAACAGTCCGCTGCCGACAGCAATGGTTGCCATCCCCAGATAGACCACATCAACATGATGGCCGGAGAAGGCGATCAGTGAATAACCCAGCGCCAGTACAATCACCCCGAGGACGATAACCCGCTTGGTTCCCAGAACTTTGTCACCTAACCAGCCGCCGATCGCCGTCAGGCCATAAACCATCGCACTGAAAGAAGAGAACAGGGTGATAGAGTCAGCTTCTGACATCCCCAACTGTTTGACCAGGTAAACAGCCATTATTGCCTGTAAACCGTAGTAACCAAAACGCTCCCAGAGCTCGATGGTGAAAATCAGATAGAACGCTTTCGGTTGCCGAAAGGCATTCATACTGACAGCCTCTTTATTATGTTTGTTTGCAGTAGACACTATTACCTCGGTGTATGATGACCCTGTTTTACGTCAGGAATTAAGTGCGTGCCATGCGTATAATTTTGCATGATCGTTGTTTTTTATAGGTAGTGCGGACATCTGATTCAGACGATAAAAACGATACGGCATAATCACCAGTTGAATGACTGACAGACTGCATTGCATAGATTTTAAAGTTGTTAACAAAGTGCGCAGGATAATTAAATATCGAAAATACGTAACAATCCGATAGAAAGAATAATAAATTAGTGCAGGTAATGCAATGGCAGTGGTTTTGGCTTTTAATGTTTTTATTATGCAAATTTAAAGGGTGTCATCCTGTTTTATTTTTATTTATTGTGTTTTTATGCTATCGATATTTTGTTTTGTGGGGTTTTGTTCTGATGTAAAAAGCGAAGTGTAATAGTAAACGGAATGGGTGAAAATAACAGAAATGGCAGAGTTGGTTTACAGTAAAAAAAAAGACACTACAGTAACTTATTGATTTATATTGCTAATGTCAGACAGGTCCGCGGGCGGATATCTGTCTGTGGATTAACAAAAAAATTTTTTTTTTGAAATTTTTAGTCAGTTTTGTCGCGAAATTCGCATAAATCTTCTATCAGACAGGAACCACAGCGAGGTTTACGGGCAATGCAGGTATACCGCCCGAGCAGGATCAGCCAGTGATGACAGTCCACTTTAAATTCAGCAGGGACGACTTTGAGTAATTTTTGTTCGACCTGATCGACATTTTTACCGGGGGCAAAGCCGGTACGGTTCGACACACGGAAGATATGGGTATCCACCGCGATGGTCGGCCAGCCAAATGCCGTATTCAGTACTACATTCGCTGTTTTTCTGCCCACCCCGGGTAATGCTTCTAAGGCTTCACGGCTTTCCGGCACCTGGCTCTGATGCTGATTCACCAGTATCTGACAGGTTTTAATCACATTTGCCGCTTTACTGTTAAACAGTCCGATGGTTTTTATCGCATCACGGACGCCGTCTTCTCCCAGTGCCAGCATGCTCTCCGGGTCAGGGGCTTTGGCAAACAGCCCGACAGTTGCTTTATTGACACTGACATCCGTTGCCTGAGCCGAAAGCAACACAGCGATTAACAATTCGAACGGTGAGCTGAAATTAAGTTCAGTGGTCGGATGCGGGTTATTGGCCCGCAGCCGGCTAAGGATCTGATAACGTTTCTCTTTATTCACGACGCTTTTCCGGTCTGTAACCGGGTGGCCGCGACCGCCGGCGAAGGGCTTTCAGCCAGTTTTGCGGCTTCGGCTTTGCGTTCAGCATACTGACGGGTGCGCTGATCGATCAGGTATTTGACGGCCAGTAACATACCAAGACCGATAAATGCGCCCGGCGGCAGCATAGCCAGTAACATCGGCGAATCGAAATGGAATACCTGAACACGCAGAACTTTCGCCCAGGGGCCGAGTAACTGGTCAGCACCGTTAAAGATAGTACCGTTGCCAATAATCTCACGCAGAGACCCGAGGGTGACCATGGCACAGGTGGCTCCCATTCCGATAGAAAAACCATCGAGCGCTGAAAGTGCAACACTGGATTTAGAGGCCACGGCTTCGGCACGACCAACCACAATACAGTTGGTCACGATCAACGGAATAAAAATCCCCAGTGACTGGTACAGACTGTGTGCATAAGCGCTGATCAGCATCTGTACGCAACTGACGACCGAGGCAATAATCATTACATAAATCGGAATACGAATTTCTGACGGCATCCAGCGCCGCGATAATGAAATGGCGCTGTTAGTTATGGTCAGCACCAGGGTGGTGGCAAGCCCCAGCCCGAGGGCGTTAGTGGCGGTAGACGTCACCGCCAGTAACGGGCACAGGCCCAGTAACTGAACCAGCGCGGAGTTATTTTTCCACAGACCGCCGATCAGTAAGTTTTTAGCTTCACTCATTGAGTATCTCCACATTCTGGCAGCGATGATAGCTGCGATGGCAGTGTTTCAATATACAGGGTGGTACGTTTGGCAGCATTAACTACCGCGCGGGGAGTAATCGTTGCCCCGGTAAACTGGTCAAAATCCCCGCCGTCTTTCTTAACCGCAAAATGGCGATCATAAGGGCCCTGTAATACCACCCCCGAAAAATGCGTTATCCAGTCAGAAATGCGTAATTCAATTTTGTCCCCCAGCCCCGGGGTTTCATGCTGTTCGACGACACGCACGCCGAGAACCTTGCCGTGGAAGTCGGCACCGACCAGCATCTGGATAGCCCCTGAATAACCGTCGGGAGCAGTGGTTTCCAGTGCCACGGCCACCGGAACACCATCCTTGCGTGCCAGATATAAATGGTGCGGGTCCATATTGCCTAATGACTTATCACGCACCACATAGCATTCCTGCTGCAGTTTATTATTATACAGAGATGGCGGAACGACCTGGTCGAGTAATGCTTTTTGTTCCAGTGCCATCTGATGTTCTACCGTTGGTTTGGTCACCATATTAATCACCGCCGTCATACCGGTAGTAATAGCAGCAAATACTGCCAGGGTGACGCCGTTTTTTCGGATAGTATCGAG
The DNA here is from genome assembly GCF_018257525.1 of Tatumella sp. JGM130. NCBI lineage: Bacteria > Pseudomonadati > Pseudomonadota > Gammaproteobacteria > Enterobacterales > Erwiniaceae > Tatumella > Tatumella sp. JGM130. The sequence goes on from NZ_JAERJS010000002.1 coordinate 80,196, forward strand.
CATCGGTTATTCCTTACGATGGCCATACACCCGCGGCTGAGTGTAGTAATCAATGAGAGGGACGCAAATATTTGCCAGCAGTACGGCAAAAGCCACACCGTCCGGGTATCCGCCAAAACTGCGGATAAGCCAGGTCAGCAGGCCAGTCAGGGCACCGTATACCAGACGTCCCTTATCGGTTGTTGATGCAGATACAGGGTCAGTGGCAATAAAAAATGCCCCGAGCATGGTTCCGCCGGAGAACAGCTGCATCATCGGCGAGGCCAGGCTGCCAGGAGATAACCACCACCCAACGGTGGCACAGAAAGTCAGCGCCAGTAAAAAACTGACCGGAATATGCCAGCGGATAGTGCCTTTAAACAGCATAAACAGGCCACCGGCCAGAAATCCGACATTCACCCACTGCCAGCCCTGACCACCGAGAACCCCCTGAAAAATGGGCTCAGCCAGTAGCTGGCTGGCGGAATGTCCGGCGCGCAGACCCGTTTTAAACCCGTCCAGAGGGGTAGCCTGACTGACTCCGTCAATACCTGATTGCAGAGCCTGCATCGATAAACCGCCACCCGTATGACCGGTAAAGATCATATTCAGGCTGTCCATCAGACCGGGTTTCACTGACTGTAATGCCTCTGGGGGCAGCCAGCTGGTCATCTGCACCGGGAAAGAGATCAGCAGCACCACATAACCGACCATCGCCGGGTTAAACGGATTCTGTCCCAGCCCGCCATATAATTGTTTCGCAATAATAATCGCGAAGGCGGTTCCGAGGACTATCAGCCACCAGGGAGCCAGTGGCGGAAGACTGACTCCCAGCAGAAGTGCTGTCAGTAAGGCCGAATTATCGGACAGCACCGGTAACACGGGTTGCTGGCGCAGGCGCAGTACCAGACCTTCACAGGCCCAGGCAGTCAGTGCCGCGAGGATCACCTGGATCAGGTTACCGTAACCGAAAAAATACCACTGGGCAGCCAGCCCCGGCAGGGCGGCCAGCAGAACAATGGTCATAATCCGGTGAGTACTGTGCCGGTTATGAGTATAAGGTGAACTTGCAATACGAAAAGCCATTTATTCCTCTGATGTCCTATTCTGCAACACAGGCGTCGCGGAGGTCTGTTGTTCCATAGCGGTAGCCTGTGCGGATTTTTTTGCTTTAGCGCGGGCAATGGCGGCGGCGACTGCGGCTTTACGCGGGTCTTCCGCCACGGCGTTATCTGCAGCGGTTTCTGGCGCTGCCGCAGCGGCGGGTGCCGTTTGTGCCTCTTTTCTGGCTTTAGCACGGGCAATGGCGGCCGCGACTGCGGCTTTACGCGGGTCTTCTGCCACAGCATTATCTGCAGCGGCTTCTGGCGCTGCCGCAGCGGCGGGTGCCGTTTGTGCTTCTTTTCTGGCTTTAGCACGGGCAATGGCGGCGGCGACTGCGGCTTTACGCGGGTCTTCCGCCACAGCGTTATCTGCAGCAACTTCTGGCGCTGCCGCAGCGGCGGGTGCCGTTTGTGCTTGCTTCCTGGCTCTGGCCTCAGCTTTACGTGTTTCACGTTGTGCTATGGCTGCCGCATTATCAGGTACCGTCCCGGCCTGAACACGGACTTCTTCGCCGGCCGCTGCGGAGCGGGCTTTTACCCGCGCGATAGCCGCAGAAATTTCGCTTTGTTCGCTGGCTGAGACTCTGCGTTTCGCTTCAGCATGTTTTGCTTCACGAGCCTGTTTTTCCCGTTCAAGTCGCTGCTGACGGGCCTCGAAACGAGCTTTAGCTTCCGCTGTCCTGCGGGCTTCGAGATCAATCTGTAACAACTCTGCTTTTTCCTGACGATAATACTGCACCAGCGGAATATTACTCGGGCAGACATAGGCACAGGCACCGCATTCGATACAATCATTCAGGTTATAGGCCCGGGCTTTTTCGTGATCTCCGCCCTGGCAATACCAGTACAGCTGTTGTGGCAACAGCCCGGCAGGGCAGGCATCAGCACAGGCACTGCAACGGATACAGGATTGTTCACTGTCATTGTTACCCATTTCTGCGATGGATGGTGCCAGTAAACAGTTGGTGATTTTCACCATCGGGACATGCAGAGAGGGCAGTGTAAATCCCATCAGCGGGCCACCCATAATCACCATCGGCTGCGGGCTGGCAGTAAAACCGGCCTGTTGCAGCAGGTGGCTGACCGGGGTGCCGATTCGTCCCCAGACATTACGAGGTTGCGCCAGCGCTTCACCGGTCAGGGTGACGACCCGCTCAGTCAGTGGCTCACCATCAATCACTGCCCGTTTTACGGCAAACGCGGTGCCGACGTTTTGCATCAGCACGCCAATATCGGCAGAACGCCCGCCATGAGGAACTTCCCGGCCGGTGAGTATCCTGGTCAGCTGTTTCGCACCGCCGGACGGGTATTTGGTCGGGATAACACGAATAATCAGGTCGTTATCGCCGGCTAATGCTTTTTTCAGGCTACGGATGGCCTCAGGTTTGTTATCTTCTATCCCGATAAGCACCTGATCTGCCTGTAACAGCCAGCGCAGGATCCTGCAGCCGGTCAGTACTTCCTGTGCATAGTCCTGCATCAGACGGTCATCGGCGGTAATATAGGGTTCACATTCAGCAGCGTTAATAATCAGAGTGTTAACGCCCTGTAATCCGCCATTAAGCTTAGTTGCTGTCGGGAATCCGGCGCCACCCAGCCCGGCCACCCCGGCATCATGGATAATACGGATAATTTCACGACGGTCATATTGCTGATAATCGGTCACGGTACGCCGTTCAATCCAGCGGTCTTCACCATCCGGCTGAATAAAAATACAGGGTTCAGACAGGCCGGAAGGGTGTGCCGTAATATGGGGCGCAATAGCTGTCACGGTCCCTGAACTGGGGGCATGTACCGGTAACATCCGGCCATGGCCAAAGGTCAGCGCTTGTCCGCGCAAGACGTGATCACCCGGTTGTACCAGCAGTTCACCTTCCTGGCCGAGATGCTGCTTTAACGGGATAATAAACTGTTCAGGTAAGGGTAAGCCCGCCAGCGGCGTGCCGTTAGACTGGGTCTTCATCTCCGGCGGATGGATCCCCCCTTTAAAGTCCCAGATTTTATCGGTACGAAAACGAGAAAACAGATTAAGCATGATGTTCTACCGGAATAACACGGACAGGAATGGAATTTAAATCCCATTTCCAGTTAGCAGTGGTGGTGGCTACCGGGCGCATTTCGATGCAATCGGTCGGGCAGGGGGCAACGCATAAATCACAGCCGGTACATAAATCCGTCAGTACGGTATGCATGGCGCGGGTCGAGCCGACAATCGCATCCACCGGACAGGCCTGAATACATTTAGTACAGCCAATACAGTTGGCTTCATCAATCCATGCCACTTTGGCTTCCGGAGATTTTGCCGATTCATCACCGTCAATTGGCTGCGGATCAACATTCAGCAGTGCCGCCAGTTTCAGCATGGTCTGCTCACCGCCGGGTGCACATTTATTGATCATCTCTCCCTGGTTGCCGACCGCATCAGCATAAGGACGGCAGCCGGGATAACCACACTGTCCACACTGACTCTGGGGCAACAGCTCATCAATCTGTTCAACGATAGGATCTTCTTCGACCCTGAAACGGCGTGAAGCATAGCCCAGCAGGGCACCAAACATTAATGCGAGAATACTCAGTGCAACAATAGCAATCCAAATCGCGGTCATCAGAATTTCACCAGCCCGCTAAAGCCCATAAATGCCAGCGCCATCAGTCCGGCAGTGACCAGAGCGATGGAAGAACCTTTAAAGGGCGCCGGTACATTAGCCAGTACCAGACGTTCACGAATTCCGGCAAACAGCACCATTACCAGCGAAAAGCCGAGTGAGGCACTGAATCCATACAATGCAGCCTGCAGAAACGTATGTTTCAGGTTAACACTGAGTAACGGCACACCCAGCACTGCACAGTTGGTGGTAATCAGCGGCAGGAAAATACCCAGTAACCGGTATAAAGACGGACTGGTTTTGCGCACTACCATTTCGGTAAATTGCACAGTCACCGCAATTACCAGGATATATGCCATGGTACGCAGGTAGACCAAATCCAGCGGGACCAGGATCAGATGGTTCACCAGCCATGCGCAAATCGATGCCAGTGTGATAACAAATGTTGTCGCCAGACCCATCCCGATAGCGGTTTCCAGCTTTTTGGAAACACCCATAAAAGGGCAGAGGCCAAGAAACTTCACCAGCACAAAGTTATTTACTAATACTGTGCCAACAAAGAGTAATAGATAGTCAGTCATTGTCGTGCCATGGGGGTTGAAAGGTAAGTATTATCAGGGATTAGGAGGTGTATAACAACCATGTCGGTTTTTTTGTTAGCGGCTTTCGCACTCAGAATTAAATTAGCAGTGATTAACCCCGCTGTTTATATGTGTATCAGGGCAGCCGGTCTGCGCCTTCGGCACAGACCGGAACCCTGTTTACATACTCAGCCGGCCACTTTGTCACGTAAGGCCTGTTTTTCTGCCTGACTGAGGAACGCCATATACAGCCCATTTTCCTGTGCCTGGCGGATCTCTTCCGGGCTCAGCCCGGCGGCCGGTGCGGCCACCTGATACTCATGAGGCAGTTCGATACCCTGGACCGCAGGATCATCCGTATTCAGGCAGGCCATCACACCGTGTTGCAGGAAGCTTTTCAGGGGATGCTCCTGCAGTGACGCTACAGTACTGGTCTGGATATTCGAGGTCAGACAGGATTCAATACCGATGCCATACTCAGCCAGATAATCCATCAGTGCCGGGTCTTGTATCGCTTTAACACCATGGCCGATACGCTCTGCCCCTAATTCACGGATAGCCTGCCAGATACTTTCCGGGCCAGCAGCTTCACCGGCATGTACCGTCACCCGGAATCCGGCATCGCGCGCTTTGTTAAAGTGGCTCAGGAACTGACTGCCAGGGAAGCCCAGTTCATCTCCGGCCAGGTCAACAGCGGTAATATGGTCCCGGTGGGCCAGTAAGCCTGCAAGCTCTTCGCGACAGGCCGCTTCGCCAAAGGTACGGCTCATAATACCTATCAGATTGACTTTTACATCAAACTGCTGGCATCCCTGACGTACCCCTTCAATCACTGCTTCGGTAACCCCGGCGACAGGCAACTGGTGGGTCATTGCCATATAGCCTGGTGAAAACCGTAATTCTGCATACTGTATCTTTGCGGCAGCAAGATCGGCGACATTCTCAAAAGCCACGCGGCGGCAGGCATCCAGAGATCCTAATACTTTGACTCCCCAGTCGAGTTTCTGCAGGAAACTGACCAAATCAGGTTGTGTGGACATCACCTGTACGTGGGGCAGCAGTGAGGATAAATCATTTGCCGGTAACGCAAGATTAAACTCCCGGCCGAGGTCAAGAATGGTCTGCGCACGGATATTGCCGTCGAGGTGCCGGTGGAGGTCAGTCAGGGGAAAAGTTGTATCGATCATGGCGCACTCGCAAAAAAATGTAAAAAGTGCGTAATAGTATAAAAATATCCGGGGGTAAAACACCAGTAATTTACGCTCTGCCCGCGGGGGGGAAATGGTTACTGTAATGATAAGTATGCAGTTTTAATTAATAAGCCCCTTTTTATTACAGGGATATTTCGATTAGTATATTCGATTGAATGGACAAATGTTCCGCAATATGATGTCTGAAGTCAATCGGGAGTCAGGAAAATGTTAACAGATTATCTGCAAATTGAAGAAGGCGACCAGCTGAAACATGCTCAGATGGTTAAACTTAAAAATCGTGGTCAGGAAGAAGTCAATCAGTGGATTATCGTCGGTAAAGATGGTCAGCAAAAAGGGACTGTTGATCTGTTTGATAAACTGAATTGCCGCCGCTCTTACTCAGCCAGCTATCGTATTACTCAGCGTGACCAGCACGGACAGGTGGTTGTCGACAGACTGATGGATGTGCTCTGACTGTGATAAAGTACGTTGATAGCATGCCCCTGAACTGCTGATGCCGGAAGCTGAACTGCCGGCAACAGATATCAAGGTCTTCTGCCCGCAAGGCAATCCTTCTGAGGCTGTATTGCCTGTCAGCGAACCCGCCGGGTTCGTTTTTTTTGCCTGTACGGTGATCATTAACGGCACTGTAAAAACAGTGCCGTTAATGCATCGGGGGTTACTGCTGACCATCGCCCTGTAACAACGGAACGTATTGCTGAATAAACTGCTCAAGGGGGATGTTGTCACCATTAATGGTCACGTCACCCTGGCCGTAATGCAATTCGGTCACAATGTCCTGATCTTTGACTTTCGTCAGACGGAACATTTCCCCCATCGCCGCCAGACCTTTAATTTGCTGCTCCGCCGATTGTTGCGCCGCCGCCGCCGTATACCCCTGAGTTTCACCGAGCACTGTCACTAACTGCTGTGCCATTGGCATGTTAATTGACAGGGAAGCATTGAGGTTTTTCATATAACGGTCGGTCAGCTGAGACAGTGACTGGGGAGCCACTGTGTTGGCGGCCGGATCATTAAAGTCTGCCTGCAGGCTGAAATGGCTTTCACCCCGGTTATTCTTCAACGACAGGGAATCTATCGACACTACCGGCGCACCTTTCAGCAGTAACGGCAAGTTTTGCAAAACAGCAGCATTCACCGATTGCTGCATCTCCTGAGGATCCTGCTGACTGCCGGCAGCAATCGCCGACAGATTCTCCTGAACCACCTGGTTATAATTATCATAAAACTGTTTTACTGACCGGGTGTCAAAATTACTCAGGGTGATGGACAGGGCGGCACTCCCCAGAGACTGTTGTCGCAGGGACAGGTCATCGATGGTGTAGTTGATTTTACCGCCGGTTTTCCCCTGTTTATCGTTAAAGTGACTATTGAGATCAGCCCCTTTAATCGCCAGAGCCGGTTGTGAATCCACTTTAGTCTCAAGTGACGATAAGCTGAGTTTCTGAGATCCCAGCCGCAGCCCTTCATCGCTCAGATAGCTGGTGCCGGAAAGGTTCAGGCCGCTGAGCGCGATGTTTACCGGTAATTTACTGTCATTTTTAAAGCTGAGCAGCAAGTCGCCAATTTCAGCACTGAAACTGATGTGATTCTGCTGGCTGTCTGCCGCGATATCAAATACAGATGCCTGGCTGGTCGCTTTGCCGCTGTCATCTGCATACTGTAGTGGCAGCACATTGATCCGGGTATCGGTGGCCATTGTGTAACTCAGACGTGTATCGGCGGTAACCGGAGACTGGCCGCCAGACAAGCTGAATAATCCTTTCAGTTGATCATTACTGACCAGTTCTGAATGCACGGAAGCTGCAGCCGGGATCAGATTAAAACGTTTCAGTTGCGACAGGGGGAAAGGGCCGTGATCGATAGTTTCATTCAGTATAATTTGCTTGCCCGGTGGCAGGAAACTGCTGTCAGTCGCCCCGGCGGAGCTTTGTAATACCAGTTGCAGATGTGAACTGAACACACCGCGCTGATAATTCTGTTTGGTCAGCTGCAGATGGCTGTCAGGAAAATTTGTGGCAATTTGCTGATTCGCCCGGGTGATAAGCTGGTCAATATCAGATTCAGTTTTCTTACCTGTGAACCATGACGCGCCGGTCCAGACCACACCCAGTGCAATTACTACACCCAGGGCAACATTCGTTTTCTTCATCAGTGAGTTGTCCTTTTATCTCTTATATCCGGCCGCTAACGGCAGTGAAAGCCACAGACCATGTGCCGTAGCCCGGTCCGTATCTGCGACTTTGCTGTATCCCGATAGCCTGATGCCGGCATATGTGCGGGAAAATGGTTAATCCCTTCAGAAGATAGCACTGTTTCCACAATAATCCGATCACAAGATAGGTATCAGGGGGCATCAGTTGTACAGATAAGCCGCAATTGTGTAAAAAACCAGATTTATCGCATCCCGCAGCAGAAAATACCAAAATAACCACCGGATCATCACAGGCAGCGGAAAATGTTAAAATGTTGTATATTTTTTCTTCCGGCAGGAAAAGAAACTGGTCGCCTGTCCGCCGGTAAATCATGTCAGTCATCAGGAGAAAATAATGACAGTTCATCGTACTGAGAAAGATTCCATGGGGCCGGTTGACGTACCGGCAGACAGACTCTGGGGAGCACAGACTCAGCGTTCGCTGGAGCATTTCCGTATCTCTGTCGAGAAAATGCCGACAGGACTGATCAATGCACTCGCTATGACCAAACGCGCAGCGGCAGTGGTAAACCGGCAGCTACAGCTACTGCCGGAAGATCGCAGCCATGCCATTATCCGTGCGGCTGATGAAGTGCTGGAAGGCAGGCACCTGCAGGAGTTCCCGCTGGCAGTCTGGCAGACCGGTTCCGGTACCCAGACCAATATGAATATGAATGAAGTGCTGGCTAACCGCGCCAGTGAAATTCTCGGCGGGGAACGGGGTATGCAGCGGCTGATTCATCCGAATGATGATGTCAACAAAAGTCAGAGCTCTAATGATGTTTTTCCGACCGCTATGCACGTTGCTGCTCTGATAGCTGTACGCCAGCAACTGCTGCCGCAACTGGCAGGCCTGACCCGTGTACTGGCGGAAAAATCAGAGCAGTTTCAGGATATTGTCAAAATCGGCCGCACCCACCTGCAGGATGCCACTCCCTTAACCCTCGGCCAGGAAATCTCCGGCTGGGTGGCCATGCTACAGCATAACCGGCGCCATCTGGAATATAGCCTCCCCCATATTGCTGAGCTGGCGCTGGGCGGGACGGCCGTCGGCACCGGACTCAATACTCATCCTGAATATGCGGTACGGGTGGCTGCCGTGCTGGCGGAATATACGGGGCTGCCCTTTGTTACTGCACCCAATAAATTCGAATCTCTCGCCAGTTGTGATGCATTAGTCCACTTACACGGTTCCCTGAAAGGGCTGGCGGCGTCACTGATGAAGATAGCTAATGATGTTCGCTGGCTGGCTTCCGGACCCCGTTGCGGTATTGGCGAATTATCGATTCCGGAAAATGAGCCGGGCAGCTCCATTATGCCGGGCAAAGTCAATCCGACTCAGTGTGAAGCCCTGACCATGCTGTGTTGTCAGGTCATGGGAAATGATGTTGCGGTTAATATCGGCGGGGCTTCCGGGAATTTTGAGCTGAATGTATACCGGCCGATGATTATCAATAACGTCCTGCAATCCGTCCGGCTGCTGGCTGACGGGATGGACAGTTTTAACCGGCATTGTGCGGCAGGCATTGAGCCTGACCGTGCTCGTATCAGCCAGTTACTGAATGACTCGCTGATGCTGGTCACGGCGCTGAACACGCATATCGGCTACGACAAGGCTGCCGAAATTGCTAAAACAGCCCACAAACAGGGGCTGACATTGAAAGCCGCGGCATTACAGCTGGGGTATTTGTCTGAAGAACAGTTTGACCGCTGGGTTCGTCCTGAAGATATGGTCAGCAGTATGAAACAGTCATCCTGATAAAACTCTCTTTCAGGGATTATCGCTGGCCTGCCACAACCATAACCGCGGAATTAATAACGTCATCGGTTGTGCCGCGGGTTTATAGCGGTGATTAATCGCCTGCTGGTCATAGTTTGTTAATTCACCGATTACCGGCACATTGTGGTCAGGGCAGCAAAAAATCAGGGGGGTCGGGCAGGGCAGCTGACGCTGTTGCTTCTTCTGCCGATCCCAGAGACGGGCCACAGGCTGTACTTTTACCGGACGCTTTATTTTCAGCCGGGCATCCGCGGGCAGAGCGGCAACCAATTCCAGTTCAGCAGCCACTTTCTCTGCCCACTGCTCGCGGGTCCAGGGCGCTTTAGCCCTGCCAGCACTGAGGCTTTTTTCCAGCTGCTGGCAAATCTCATCGCGACTGACATTCCTGATAATATGTTTATTGGCCCAGCCGAAATGTACAGAGGCCGGGGCCGGCAGCAGGGTGACGGAACGGTAGGCGTTAAGGGTAATCAGCCCCGGAAAGTGCTGGTGGACAAACGGGAAACGTGCTTCTGAAGACAGACCTGAATCACGGGTAATCAGTTGCTCCAGTAGTAATTTCAGCTGGTTAATCCCGTCGGTCTGCTGTTGTAACTGCTCAAAGGCAGCCCGATCCGTTTTAAAACAGAGTGCCCCGGGCAGTCTGACCGCCGCGCGGGTACTGACGTTTTCTGACTGTTGCTGCATAAACAAACGTTGTAAATGTCCGAGTGCCATCTCCCGGGCGGTCTGCCCGGTGAATTGCTGTACGGAGATAGTTTCTGTTGCATTCTGCTCATCACCTTTCATCACCGGTGGCAGAGAAAATACTCTTGCCGCCAGCAGCGGTAACTGCTGCAAAGTATCCGCGAGTTGCCGCAACTGATGTTCCATCAGATTAATGCATTCCCGCATTTCAGACACCAGAGTGTAACGCATAGTATTGATTCCGTGACGAAGGCTATATTAGTTACAACATACTTCATATTTCCGATAAATGCCAGAGGCAGCACCGTCGCTGGCCGGTTTTCACCAGCAAAGGGCGAAGGGAAAAGGGCAGGGGCAGTCTCAGGGAAAGTTATCGGCGTTTTCACCCCGCGGTAATCACTTTATACTGTGCCCGTTTCTGAGACAGGGGTCTGACCGGGTGTAACTATGAATACAGCAGTAATGTGCTTTGATATTGGCGGCTCTTTTATTAAAAGTGCCGTAATGATGCCGGATGATCAGCTACAGACCATTGGCAGTTTACCGGTGCCGGCGCGGGACTGGCCGGCATTATGCGCGGCACTACAGCAGTTACTGGCACAGGCTGCACCGTTACTGAGCCGCGGATCACCGGTTGCCATTTCGGCCGCCGGGGTAGTCGACCAGCAGGCTGATACGATCCTTGCAGGTAATCTTCCTGCCTTTAACGGTCACCGGGTAGCACAAGAGCTATCGTCGATTTTTCAGCGTCCGGTCGTGACAGGCAACGACGCCGATTGTTTTACCCTGGCGGAAGCAATACAGGGCAGCGCCAGAGACGCTGAAATGGTACTGGGCATTATTCTTGGCAGTGGTGTCGGCGGCGGACTGGTGTACCGGCAACAGATTATACGGGGGGCAGGCGGACTGACCGGAGAGTGGGGACATGGTCCGGTGACCCGCACGGAATTCCGTTACGGGGGGAAAACTCTTCACCTGCCCAGGTTACCTTGTGGCTGCGGGCAGCAGGGGTGCCTCGACACCCTTGGCGCTGCCCGCGGGCTGGAACGAATTTATGCCCACTGCTTTATGGACGCAGCAGACAGCCGTACCATTATTGACGACTGGCACCGGCAGGAACCCCGGGCTATGCAGACAGTATATCTCTGGTCGCAGCTGGTCAGCGAAGTATTATCGGTGGTGATTAATACCCTCGGTCCGGGAAAAGTGGTTGCCGGGGGCGGACTGGCATCGGACAGGGCATTAATTGAACTACTGGATCGCGAAGTCAGGGCCAGAATCCTGCGCAGCGGTGATCAGCCGCTAATCGTCCCGGCCAGCCTCCATCAGCAGGGCGGGTTACTGGGTGCCGCCATGCTGGGCCGCCGTCTGACTTAAAGTTCTGTGCGGTGTGGCCCCGGGCTGGCTTCTCAGTCCGGGGTTTTTTTGTTAGGATCCACATGCCATTCAGGCTTATTACCTTCCCTTTCCCAGAGGAACATAAATGCTAGATTATCGCTTTCCTACAGCACTACAGATGGTTCTCAGTGTTGCTATGGCAGAGCAACAGGGTGAACGTTCCACCAGTGCTATCCTTGCTAAAGGCCTGGAATCTAATCCCAGTCTAATCCGTAAACTTATGGTGCCTCTCACCCGTGACGGAATAATCGTTACAACCCTTGGCCGTACCGGGTCTATCCATCTCGGTCGTCCGGCAGCCGAAATTTCTCTGCGCGATATCTATCTGTCGGTGACTGATGAAAAAAAACTGCTCAACTCCCGGCCAGATGTTAAGAAGCCTTGTTGTATCGTCAGTGCCAATGTCTGCTGGTATTTTAAATCCCTTGCCGCAGAAGCGGAACAGGCATCTCTGAATGTACTGGCCACACGTTCTGTGGCAACCGCACTGGCCGAAATTACCGGCAAAGCGGGCCATAATACCCGGCCGCAGAAAGAACCCCTGTTGGCAGACGGTCAGACTGCAGAATAGCCCGCGGGCCGGTAGCCGCAGAATGATGCTGCACAGCCGCCGCGAGGCACCCGCGGCGGCGGTAACTCAATTCCCACTGAATCAGTAAGGCATTTAATGTATCAATTATGTTTGCATTTTAATGCGGATTGGCGCACCATTAAATGCAACTGCAATTGATACTATTTCTTTTAGTCGCGACGGAGAGACCGATGAACAATGCTTTTTTCCATGATTTAATCAGCTGGATTGATAATCATATCGAAAGCCGTCTTAATCTTGATCTGGTGGCTGAACGGGCAGGTTACTCCAAATGGCACCTGCAACGTATGTTTAAAGAGCATACGGGTTATGCGCTGGGTGAATATATTCGTAAGAAAAAACTCGAAAAATCTGCTGACAGACTCACTACAACCAATGAACCGATCCTGAGTGTCGCTATTTCGATGGGTTTTGACTCACAGCAATCCTTCAATCGTAGTTTTAAACGCGAATTCGGTATGGCCCCCGGAACATGGCGTCGTTCTTCCGGCGATGCGCCTCAGCACTATATGCATTAATTTTCCTCGTCAGATGGCCGCCTGCAGTGGCCAGCGCTGTCGCGGTTATTTCAGCCACAGAGTGACGGCAGAGCAGGGACATAAGCTCTCTTCAGCGGGACAGCAACCCGCCATTTGTCTGCAGATATTGATGCCGGCAGCCAGAAGGCTAAAAAACAGGTATAGTAAATTTGCTTATCTAAGGAATTTATTATGTCTAAAAAACTCTGGGGCGGGTTAATTATTGCCCTTTTTGCCTGCTGGCTGGGTCTTAAATCTTCACCTGAACATTCTGAAAACCACAACTCCCGCCATTCAGCGGTTCCCGTTTCTGCCCCGTCAGGTACCCGTGCTGCTGACATTACGGCACTGACATCGGCAAATCAGGTAGCAGCCTGGATACATCAGCACCACCGTCTGCCGGATTTCTATATACGTAAAGGCGAGGCGCGCCGCCAGGGCTGGGATCCCTCCGCAGCGAATTTGTGTGACGTCTTACCGGGGAAGGCTATCGGCGGAGATCACTTCTCGAACCGTGAAGGCCGTTTGCCCGAAGTTGCCAGCCGGCGCTGGTTTGAGGCTGATGTTAATTACCAGTGCGGACACCGTAACGCAGACCGGTTACTCTATTCATCCGACGGGCTGGTTTATCTGACCACTGACCATTACCGGACCTTTACGAGGATACCCTGAGATGCTGACTGCCGTATTTGATTTTCGTACTCTCAGTGATCAGCAGCAATTTTATCAGCAACTGAGCAGAGATACCCATTGTCCGGCAACCTTTGGGAATAACCTGGACGCACTCTGGGACTGGCTCACCGCAGGAATGGCGTTGCCGGCGCGCTTTGAACTGCGGCACCCGCCGGAGGATAATCCGCGACTGATCCTGATATTGCAGTTACTGGCCGAGGCTTCACAGGCGCTGAGCGGACAATTACAGCTGCGTTTTGACGGAGATAAACAGCCGGACGATCGCTGGCAGGCATTACTGGCTGCCGGCCAGCAAAGCTGAGTCATCGCCGGTATCAATCCGCCCGTCATCACTCCAGTAAGCGGCACAGGGCTGACCGTTAGTTGCCAGAGTATTCAGACGGATCACCACCAGTGACAAGGGCAGATTCTGTTGCCCGTCGGCAGTGACCTGTATTACTTCCGGCAGCCCGCGCAGCTGGCCGTTACTGTCTGTCAGCCAGCGCAACGTTACCTGTACACCCTTATCACAGCCTTCAGTCTCAGTCGCCCGCAGAGAGACACTCAGTAACGGGCTGGCCGGTAACCGCGGGTCGCCACTGGTGCGGTAACCCAGTGAGACGCGTTGCACCAGCAAAAGCTCGAAAGTCACCGCGCTGGCCGGAAGCAGGGTCGCCGGTAACCGCAGCAAAACCTGTGAACAAGGCAGTGTAAACCGGGGAGTAATGATACCCAGTTCGCGGATAATATTATCTGCGGCGTACTGTCCTGCTGCGATATAGCGGGGATAAAGACGTTGCTGACGGATCAATTGATGAATAAAAGCGCCGGTAATGGCGCTGCATTTGCCATCAATCAGTTCTCCGTTACGACAGAAAGGCATGCTTTCCCTGCACGCAGTCTGTCCAGACTGATAATATGGCCGGGCGGCAAAGGCAGGTTTCGGGTCAGCAACTGGCGAATCGCTGGCAGGGCGGAATTTTTGCCGCTGAATAGCAAGACATCAGGCTGATGACGTCTGACGTTGTCACACATAGTGGTCAGTAATCCGGCAGCACGGAAATTTTCAGAGTTAAAAAATGCCTCGACGGCGGTGAAACTCACCGTAACCGGCATCTCACAGGCATCATATCTGCCCCTGACCGCGGAAATGTCGCTGACCCGCTGGCTGAAATATGCCATGACCTGATGGTCGGGCGGGTCGGCTAATAAATCACCGGCGGTGCCGCCGGCTACGGATTCACACTGTCCGTTCCCGGCTGCCTGCCGGTAGTTTTCCAGTATTTTCAGGGCCAGTGGCCGGAAGAACTGCCGGCTGAACTGTTGTCGCCAGGGGGTATCGCCCTCACAACTACTGCCGGGGGCAAATAATTGCCGCACAACGGTCGCTGCCCGGGCTAATCCCTGTTGTTGCAGGTACTCCTGTAATGCCGGCAGCAGAAAAGTTCTGACCAGGTCGTACAGCAAATCTTCCCCGGCCAGCGGGTAACCGCTGCGATAAAGCAGCTCAGGCCGCAGCAGCACTGGCGGGGATCCAACCGGCAGATAATCACTCACCGAAACATCGGTAGTCCCCCCGCCAATATCGATCAGAGCGATACGCAGCCCGCGATGGGATCTGCCGGGTAATTGCCAGTCATTAATCAGCCGGTCACAGACCGCGTTATCTCCGGAGCGGGGAACCGGCTGGCTGTATAACCATAACAGCTGGCCACAGCTGGCTTCATCAGCTTCAGCAATCACCCGCGGCAAGGGGTGCCAGAACCGTTCAGCATCAGGATGTGCCGCCCGGCCCGCGGGCCGGGTCAGAGACTGGCGGACCAGCATCACCGCCTGGCGGGCCAGCTGCAGCACCTGGTCTTTTTCCGCCGGACTCATTGCTGCCGGCAGTGTCAGCAGAATTGAGCGCAGGTGGCGCGGAGCGCTGTAACCGGGCATCTTCTGCCGGTGACTGTGGCTGTTCATCTGACAAAATGCCTGGCTGATCAGTTCACACAGCATAAACATCAGTAAACTGCTGCGCGGATACCCGGCATGACAAACGGGGAACTGGTGTTCCGCAGGCAGCTGATCCAGCATCCTGGCCTGATCATCCATCAGCAGGGTAAACGGAGAGCGTATTGCTGCCGGCTGTTCACCGCTGGCGGACGGGGGATAATACCAGTGATACTCAGGGATATTGTCATCCCAGCTATAGCGCCGCGGGCTGCTGACCCCTTGCATTCCGCCGCTCTGGTTTAAGGTGCGGGTCAGTCGCCGGGCTTCATCACCGGTTCTGACTATCGAAGGCCAGAGAAATACCGATGAACGTCCGCTGGCAGCCGAATAGGCATACTTGTCTAACGGACAGGGAGCAAAGGCAATTTCACTGCTGAACAGGGCCGCCCCGCGGCGTGCAGGCCGGGATAAATCACGTAATATCAGCTCGCTGCTGTGCAGTAACGGGTTATCCTGCTGCGGATGCTGTTC
Organism: Tatumella sp. JGM130; assembly: GCF_018257525.1. Taxonomy (NCBI): domain Bacteria; kingdom Pseudomonadati; phylum Pseudomonadota; class Gammaproteobacteria; order Enterobacterales; family Erwiniaceae; genus Tatumella; species Tatumella sp. JGM130. The sequence goes on from NZ_JAERJS010000002.1 coordinate 95,989, forward strand.
GCTGATAATCCCGCAACTGTGGCTGTTGCCAATATCCAGTAACAGATCGACCTCTGCCGGTCTGTTACTGCCGTCTGACGGCAGCAGCATCATTGCCTCACAGGGCAGGGCTATACTGATCAGTTCCAGCAAATTCAGATAATGAGCCTGATAACTGAACCGGGTCGCGGAGGACAATCCACCGGCAGGTGCCTGACAGGCAAACACTGACTGTAGCCACTGATTCAGCCACGGATATTCGAGAAACTGCATCAGGTCATGATCCCGCCAGGCAGGAGCAAAATGCTGGCCGTTATCACAGTCGACACGGTCTGGCTGCAGATCCCGCGTCTGCTGATCTCCCGCAGTGGTATCAAAGGCCAGTGTCAGGCTATGGTGCCTGTCCTTTACCTCTGGCGGGCTGATAAATACCCTGACCCAGTTTACCGGTCCGTGACTGCATTTTCCGTCCGGCTGCTGCCGGAAAAATGGTACCGGCAGCCAGTTATCTGCATACACTGTCAGACACTCACTGAGAGGGACCTGATACTCCGGACGGACAATTTCATCATCTCCGGAGTTATCAGCCGGTAAATAAAAGCAGTGTTGCTGCGGATCTTCTGCCACCCGGATCAACGGGCCACTGGCTTTGCGGCGCACAAAATGGCGGAGTCCGCGGGCAATACTGGCACTGATCTCAGTATCCAGAAACTGGATACCTGTATCAGCCAGTAATGAAAACCGGTTATTCAATCGTCCGGAAGGCATCAGGCGTGTCCTGTGGAAAAGAGGGTGATAGTGCGGGGGACGGGTTGTCCTTTAAGACTGGCAGTGCAGTCTGTGCCGCGGGTAGTCAGCGTACAAAGTACCGCCGGAACCTGCATCCGGGATCCGTCCTGACAGGCGGCCCTGAATCTGCTGTACAGAGACAAAGTCCCTGAGGGCAGAAAGCCGCGACTGACAGCGGCCTGACAGCGCCCATGGACGGCAGATACCATCTGCAGGTGCCCGCGACCCTGACCGAATGTAAATTGCAGAGATAATGGCTGACTTTGTGGCGGGTGAATCACCGCCTGCCATTCACCGTCCATAAAACTCACATCCCCGCGTTTTACCGATGCTGCGGGGATCTGCAACCGGTGTCTGGTGACCGGTGGCGGGGCGGCGACAGGTTTCACCCCTGCGGCTATTATCGATGCCAGCTGCAAAGGCAGCCGGGCAACAGACAGGGGTTTCACTGAGGTTGTCACTAATCGCTGCTCAGTGATGGCCGCCGGCGGTTGTGACGACGGACGCTGGTATCGCCACATATAACCGCTCACGGCGACAGCCAGTATCAGCGCCGCCAGCACGCCGCCGGTAATCGCTGCACGGCTATTGTTGCCGGTCTGCCGGGCGGGCACTTCTGCGGTGACGGGCAACACAGGTCTGTCTGTGGTGAAGTGTTCTCCGTCCGGGCTCAGAGAAAGCAGAGCTCCGGCAAGACTGTGCAAAGGGGGGCTGCCTGCTGCCGCAGGTTGCTGCGGGCAGTGACCCCAGAAGGTAATCACTGGCAAATTATTGACCAGGAAAACAGTTTCTTTACCGGGAAATATCATCATTTTCTGCAATAAACGGCCAAAAAACACTGCTGGCGGGTTATCTGCGGCCAGGCATTGTTCTGCCAGTTGTTGCAGGCTGCTGACGGCCTGTTCCAGTATTTGCAGGGCTGCGCGGCGTTCAGCGTCCCCGGCATCCTGCCAGCGGACAACCGCTCCGCTCCGCGGGCTGTGCCACTGGATGCCTTCACTGCCATGGCCCCGTAAAGGAATAGCAAAACAGTCAGCGGCGTGTTGCATGCCCCGCAGACAGAGCAACGCCTGTATCTGCGGGCTGTAATCCGTGACCGGTGCGGCTTGTACCCCCAGCATCTGGTAATCAGCACCGGCCTCTCCGGTCAGAAAAGTCGCTATCATCTGTCATCCTCCCGCGCCTTGCCGGGAAAATAACCGGCCACCGGATACCGATGTTACTCAGATACCGCCACGGGATAACGGCAAATTAACCGTAGAAATGACCGGGTGACCGGCGGATAGATACAAAAATAGCAGACGGCGGAACGGAACTATCGCCGCCGCAGCAGTAAATGACAAACAAGACCGCCGAGTAATCCCCAGAAAGCCGCCCCTATTCCGGCAATACTGAGACCGGACGCAGTGATCAGAAAGGTAACTATCGCCGTATCACGGTGCTGCGGCTGTTCCAGACTGCGTTGCAGACTGCCCGACAAGGTCGTCAGTAATGCCAGCCCGGCAATGGTATGAATAAACACCGGCGGCAGAGCGCTGAGTAACAGGGCAATAGTCGCCCCGGAAATGCCGGTGAGTATATAAAACACGCCAGCCATTGCCGCGGCCATCCAGCGTTTTTCGGCGCGCGGATCGACGTCGTCTCCCATACAGATTGCAGCCGTAATTGCCGCAATACACACAGAAAAACCGCCGAACGGTGATAATAGCAATGCCACGCCCCCGGTAACGGTCGTGACCTGTGAAACGGGCACCGGATAGCCGTGGGCCTGAAGGGTGGCAATACCGGGGGCATTCTGCGAAGCCATACTGACCAGAAAATAAGGGATCCCGACCCCAAGTAATAGCTGCCAGTCAAATTGCGGGGCAATAAAAACGGGGGCGGACCATTGCCAGTGAACGTCTGACAAAGCGCTGTTGCCCTGCCAGAGAATCACCAGTAATCCGGCCAGCAGGGTATAGAACACGGCGTAACGTGGTTGCAGCCGCTTTGCCAGCAGATAACAAACACACATACTGAGGCATAACGGTAAATTCTGCGACAGCCCGCTGAACGCCTGCAGGCCAAAATGCAGCAGAATTCCGGCCAGCATACCTGAGGCGATAGAGACAGGAATAAATCGCATCAGCCGTGCAAATATTCCGGTGATACCACAGATCATAATCAACAGATTAGTAAAAATAAAGATTCCGATGGTCTGCGCCAGACTGGCACCGGACAGGCTGGTGGCCAGCATTGCCGCTCCGGGGGTTGACCATGCGGTCAGTACCGGCATCCGATAGCGTACTGACAGCCAGAGTGAGGTTATCCCCATTGCAAATCCCAGCATCCCCAGCCAGCTGCCGGTCAGTGCTGTACTGGCTCCGGCGGCACTTGCCGCCTGAAAAATAATCGCCGCTGAACTGGTATAACCAACCAGTACGGCAACCATACCGGAAATCACCATCGGCAGGGTAAGCTGACGCAGGCCGGAACAGAAAGACATCGGATAAACTCCGTGACAGATTACGGGCAAGGGGCACAACATAGCATCGGGGGGGAGAGTGCACAAGATAGTCGGATATCCTGCTGACATTCAGGAGGTTAACCTGAATACTGCGGTGATCTTTTCGTTATCATTTTCAAAGTCTGCTACATTATCCTGCGCCCTGTGACAGCCTTTGTTTCAACGATATCCCGGGATTAGCTGCGGGTAATTACCGTACGCCGCCCGGCGGACCAGTAACAGATAAGGAACAACCGATGGTCTTACCCGTAACGGATAAAAACGCCTCCCTGATGATGATGTCGCAGAAAAACAGCGACCTGTTACTGGCGGGCGGCAGCGCTCCGGTGCTGATGGTAGCGGCTTGTTCAGTGGTGGCAGGATAATATGTCGACAATATTTCCGTGTCCCGGCCGCATTAGACGACCGGTGCTGCTGATGATTATCTCCGGTCTGGCCGCTATTTTTCTTGAATATCTGCATATTCCGGCGGCTTTGCTGCTCGGGCCGATGTTCGCGGCGATTATCTTCTCTGCGTCCGGGTATCCGGTGACCTTATGGCGTCCCTGTCAGCAACTGGCTCAGGCGGTGGTAGGGATGATGATTGCCAGGGCAATGCCTGCCAGCGTATTTCAAGAAATGCAGCATAACTGGCCGTTATTTGTGCTCAGTGTTGTCAGTGTGCTTACCGCCAGTACACTGCTGGGCTGGCTGATGGCGAAACTGAAAGTATTACCGGGCAGCACGGCGTTATGGGGATCCTCGCCGGGGGCCGCCACTGCGATGACCCTGATGGCGGGCAGTTTCGGTGCGGATACGCGGCTGGTTGCTTTTATGCAGTACCTGCGGGTGCTGATGGTGGCGTTACTGGCAACCCTGGTCAGTTATTATTTCAGCAGCGATTCGGGGCAACCGCCACCTGCTGTTATCTTCTTTCCGCCATTGCATCTCAGCGGTTTTTTACTGACTCTGACGGTGATTGTTGCCAGTACTTTAATGGCGGCACGGGTAAAGCTGCCTGCCGGACCGATGCTTATCAGTCTGGTCACGGGGTGTCTGTTACAGAACCTTGCCGGATTACGCATAGAGCTGCCGGTATGGCTGCTGGCAATAGCCTACGGGGTAGTTGGCTGGAGTATCGGCTTACGTTTTACGGCCGGTATTTTACGTTATGCGCTGCATGCACTGCCGGGGATCTTATTATCTGTTATCACGTTACTCAGTATCTGTTGTGGTTTTGCCTGGATGCTGGTGCATTTTGCCGGTATCGATCCCCTGACTGCGTACCTGGCGACCAGCCCCGGCGGTGCCGATTCGGTGGCAATTATTGCCGCATCCGGGCATGTTAATCAGCCGTTTGTGATGTCGATGCAGACGGGACGGTTTATTGTGGTACTGATTACCGGCCCGGCACTTTCACGGCTGATGGTACGCTGGCTATAAAAAACCTGCCGCGCCTCCGGGCAACGGCAGGGGAACCGGCATGATTAACGGAATGCGTAACTTACGTTAAAACCGACCCCGTAATTACGGCCCGGGGCCGATTCGTAATAGCGGCCGCTGGTTTCGCCGACGATCACTGAGCCGACATACTTCCGGTCAAACAGATTATCCACCCTGGCAGAAAGGTCCAGGGTCCAGTTATCTGCCAGCCATTTATAACCACTGTTTACCGAGGTTACCGCGTATGACGGGGCACTGACCGTATTCTGGTCGTTGGCTTCAATATTACTCAGATAGTGAATATCAGCACCGGCATACCAGCCTGATTCCGGGGCATATTCGACACCGGCATAGGCCATATTGCGGGCAATGCCCAGAATACGGTTACCGGTACAGTCTATGGTGCGACAGCTGTTACTCAGATAGCGGGCGTCCAGCAGTGTCCAGGCCATTTTCAGTTGCCAGTTTTCGGCAAACTGTTGTTCAAAACCCAGCTCCAGGCCACGGCGGCGGGTTTTGCCAGCATTTTTATAGGTCGCGCGGCCGTCATTATTACTGTCCGCAACAATCTCATTTCTGGTATCGGTGCGGAAGACGGCGGCAGTCAGTAAACCATAGCCGATGCGTTTTTTGGTACCCCATTCCAGCGTTTTATTGGTCGAAGGTTTCAGCCCCAGATTCAGCCCGCTTTTACCGTCCGGACGGTAAGACAGTTCGGTGATAGTCGGGGTTTCGAACCCCTTACCGGCAGACAAGTAGGTGTTCCAGCTATCATCGATGGCGTACTTCAGTGACGCGGCGGGCAGCCACTGATGGTAGCGGGCACTGCCACTGTCATCGCCATTGGACAGGTAACGGTCATGGGATGAGAAGTTAACCGTACTGTAGCGCAGCCCCGCATCCAGTGACCACTGGCCGGTCAGTTGCCAGGACGTTTGCAGATAAGGATCCAGGTTCCACATCAGGTTACGCTCGTTACGGCGTAATTTTCCTTCCTCGCCATAACTGTCGACAGCATTCCAGCGACCGGTAAAGTTTTCATAGCCTTTGCGCTGCTCGGTCATGGTTTCGTAGTCCAGCCCGCCGGTAACACTGACCGGCAGGCTGAACAGGTTATCGCGGTGTGTCCAGCGGGTATCGATACCCTGATAATGGCGGGTCAGGTCAATTACCCCTCCGGAATGGTTCGCTTTCTCGAACTGGGTTTTGGCGGGAACAGACTGATACTGGGTGGTCTGACGGATACCGGCATAGGTCATGATGCTCAGATCGTTATTCTCACCAAATGAACGCAGGTAATGCAGTCCGGCCTGGGTTTGCTCCACGGTTTTACGGGCATTATACAGGGTGACTATTGGCGCGACCTGTTGAGGGTTGTTACGCCACATCTCCGGAGTCAGTCCCCCCGGGTCATCGGCATGGATACGAACCGAATTAAACAGCAGGGTCAGGCTACTGTCATCATCAATACGGACTCCCAGCCGTGCATTGGCCAGATTTTTTTGCGCGCTGCTGTGGTCGCGATAGCCGTGGGTGGTGAAACGTGACACCGACGCGGTATAGTTCACATCGCCCGGGTGGCTGCCGTCACCGCTGGCACCACTGGCTTTGACACTGTTACGCCAGCTGCCATAACTGCCATACCAGCTGCCGGCAGATAACGTGGCGGGCTGCTGCCCGGGCTGAGTGACAATATTAATCACCCCGCCGGAGCTGTTACCGTACAGGGCCGAAAAGGGACCGCGCAGGATATCAACATGATCGATCGAGCCGATATCAATATTCGAGGTCTGTCCCTGGCCGTCAGGCATAGTCGCGGGTATACCATCGACATAAATGCGCAGACCGCGTACCCCGAAGGTTGAACGGGAACCAAAGCCGCGGATCGACATCTGTAAATCCTGGGCATAATTTTGCCGGTTAAGGATTTGCAGGCCCGGAACGCCCGCCAGTCCTTCGGACAAATTAACCTGAGGTGCCGCCTGACGCATCTCATCGCCATATACCACACTGACGGCTGCCGGGGTATCCAGTTCGGACAGCCCTTTGGCTGAGGGGGTGGCGGTGACAATCATGGCGGGGCTATTATCTTTTTCTGCGGGGGCTGTGGTAGCAGCCAAAACGCCGGCCGGCAGTAAAACCGGTAACATCAGCGTGGCTTTAAGCTGTGATAATTTAATAATTTTCATTGATGAAAGATTCGCAATCAGTTTATCGGGGCCGGGACAGACGCTCCTGCGGCAGGAGAATGCTACCTCTTTTTGCTGTTGTTGTTAAAATGTAATCTGTTTTACCGGTAAAAAACGCGGTGTCCGGGGAGATTATCAGTACAGGCTGATGAATAATAATCTTATTTTTATATTTCCCTGTCAGTAAGGCAAGGCTGTTATCGATGCAGAAATGATATATTAAGACACATTTATTATATGTATTTGCGGCGAGAATAACCCGCCGGTAGCCTGAACCGGTCAGCATCCGTTACTACGAATAATTTATGAAACAGCGGGAGGTCAGATGAGCCAGCAAACAAAAGTTGCAGTACTTGGTCTGGGGGCAATGGGACATGCATTTGCCAGCAACCTGCTCAAAAAAGGTTTCAGGGTCAGTGGCTGGAACCGCAGTGCCGGAAAAGGGGAAGACCTGGTGCCTGCCGGGCTGCAACTGGCAGACAGTGTCAGTGAAGCTGTAAGTGAAGCCGCCGTGATTATCACTATGCTGTCAGACGGTGATACCACCCTGAATATTGCCGCACAGGCGGCAGAGGCTCTCTCTGCGCAGGCGATATTCTGTCAGATGGGCACGATTGGCGTCGATGCCACCCGCCTGCTGCAGCAGTTCCTGCAGCAGAAGCGCCCGGATGTTGTGTTTCTTGATGCTCCGGTCTCGGGGACCAAAGCCCCCGCAGAAAACGCCATGATTACTGTTTTTGCCAGTGGTGAACGCAGCAGGGCCACGGCCGCCGAGTCGGTATTCGCGGCCATCAGCAAAGGCAGCCTGTGGCTGGGTGAAGCCGGTGCCGGTTCACGGATGAAGCTGGTGGTTAACAGCTGGCTGATCGGTTTAATGCAGAGTCTGGCCGAAAGTGAATTACTGGCGGAATCCCTCGGCTTCAGTCCGGAAGATCTCTGGCAGGCGCTGGAGGGCGGTCCGCTGGCGGCACCTTATGCCAAAGGCAAACTGCAGATGATAAGCCGTGATGATTTTACCCCACAGATGCAGCTGGTCTGGGCGTTAAAAGATGCGCGGCTGGCGACTGAGGCAGGCGATGTACAGCAGTTACCGGCCCTGAAAAATATTACTGAATTATGGCAACAGGCGGTCGATGATGGTTTTGGCGAACAGGACTTAGCGGTGATCAGTAAGTTTCTGGCTAACCGCAGCAAACAATAGCCAACAGCAGCGGGGGCTCCTCAACCCTCCGCGCAACCGGTATAAAGTGATTGTATATGAATGTGTATATTGATGGTCATAATGATTTGCTGATGCAGTTATGGCTTAAACATCCGGATAATCCGGAAGTCTTTTTTTTCGGCGATAGCGGTGAGGGGCACCTCGACTTTTCGCGGATTGTCCGCGGACGTTTAGGGGCCGCACTGTTTGCTATTTTTGTTCCCCCGCAGTCCTATGTGGCGCAGCACTTTCCCGGCCGTCTGGATGCGTTGCAGGATAAAGTTCAGGTAATGTGGCAACAGCTGGCGATTCTGCAACGGCTGGAACGTTACTCCGATGGTAAAGCGAGGATCTGTCGTACCTCGGCGGAGGTTGAATACTGCCTGCAACACGGAATACTGGCGATGATTGCCCATATTGAAGGGGCTGATGCGCTGGATACGCAAGGACAGCTATTGCAGGCCTTCTTTCAGGCTGGCGTACGCAGTGTCGGTCCGTTCTGGAACACGGCAAATGCCTTTGGCGAAGGCGTGACCGGTCGTTTTCCCGGTTCTCCGGACAGCGGGCCAGGCCTGACTCCCCACGGCATTGAACTTATCCGTCAGTTACAGTCACTGAATATGCTGACGGATGTTTCTCATATGAACCAGCAGGCATTTTCAGACACCGCGCGTTACAGCCAACAACCGCTGGTTGCGACCCACTCCAGTGCCCATGCATTATGTCCACAGCCGCGTAATCTGACCGATCAGCAACTGAAAATGATCGCTGACAGCGGCGGGATAGTCGGGGTTAATTTTGGTAATGCGTTTATCCGGCCCGATGGTCAGCGTAATGCGGGGACTGCCCTGAGTGTAATCACCCGGCATCTGATGTATCTGATCAATGTCGCCGGTGAAGAGCATGTCGGTTTTGGTTCCGATTTCGACGGAGTGTGCGTTCCGCAGGCACTCGGTGATGTAGCCGGGTTGCCGCTGATTGAACAAAGCCTGCGTAATGAAGGGGTTAAGGAGCGGGTGATCGCCAGAGTCTGTTATCAAAACTGGTTACGGATTTTTAAACATTTTCCGGGGTAAAGACATAACGAAACCATCTTTTCATTGACCTGAGTTTGACATTGGCGCAACATTTGTCGGGCTGAAGTGTCATAGCGCAGTGACTGACACTGCGGTTGTATGTATTTCAGTCATTTTAAGAATCTTTTAATTGGCAACATTGAGGTCAGCATCATGTGGAAAAAACCTGAATTTATCGATATGCGTCTGGGTATGGAAGTGACTCTGTACATTTCTAACCGCTAATTATCCGGTATCTTAAGTGGCCGCTTACGGGCGGTCCTTTTATTCAGTAAAGAGTAATTTATGTTTATCAAAGTGCTTGGCTCTGCTGCCGGCGGTGGTTTCCCGCAGTGGAACTGTAATTGCACCAACTGTAAGGGCCTGCGTGAAGGCAGTATCAACGCCCATGCCCGCACCCAGTCTTCAATTATTATCAGTGATAACGGTGAAGACTGGGTGTTATGTAACGCCTCTCCTGATATCTCCCGGCAAATTTTTCTGACCCCGGAATTGATCAAACGCGATGCCCTGCGTGGTACAGCCATCGGGGACATTATCCTGACCGACAGTCAGATAGATCACACCACAGGGCTGCTGAGCCTGCGGGAAGGCTGTCCGCACCGCGTATGGTGTACCGAAGAAGTACACCAGGATCTGAACAGTGGTTTCCCGGTATTTCCGATGCTGAAACACTGGAACGGCGGGCTGCAGCATCAGCCAATCCGCCCTCAGACACCTTTCCGGACCACCGTATGCCAGAATCTGCAATTTACGGCGGTACCTATTGTCAGCAATGCGCCGCCTTACTCACCGTACCGTGATAAACCGTTACCCGGACATAATGTTGCCCTGTTTGTGGAAAATACCGCCAACGGGAAATCATTATTTTATGCGCCGGGTCTGGGAGAGCCTGATCAGGTGATCCTGCCATGGTTACAAAAGGCAGACTGTCTGCTGATTGACGGCACCGTCTGGCAGGATGATGAACTGCTGAGCAGCGGGGTCGGTAAAAATACCGGCCGTGCGATGGGGCACCTGGCCCTGTCGGAAGAGCAGGGACTGATGGCGCTGCTGGCGACACTGCCCGCCAGCCGAAAAATTCTAATTCATATTAACAACACCAATCCGATCCTTAATGAAGATTCACCTCAGCGTCAGTTTCTGCAACAGCAGGGGATTGAAGTGAGCTTTGACGGAATGGCGATTCAGCTACAGGATTAACCGATGACCATAACCACAACTCTGAGCCGCGAGGACTTTGAACAGGCGTTACGTGATAAAGGGGCGTACTACCATATCCACCATCCGTATCACATCGCGATGCATAACGGTCAGGCAACCCCTGAACAGATCCGTGGCTGGGTGGCAAACCGGTTCTATTACCAGACCAATATCCCGTTAAAAGATGCGGCAATCATGGCTAACTGTCCTGATCCTGCCACCCGGCGTAAATGGGTGCAGAGGATCCTTGACCACGACGGCGCAGAGGCCGGTGAAGGCGGAATTGAAGCCTGGTTACAGCTCGGTGAAGCGGTGGGGTTATCGCGGGATGACCTGCTGTCTGACAGGCATGTTTTACCCGGGGTTCGTTTTGCGGTTGATGCGTATGTTAATTTTGCCCGCCGCGCCAGCTGGGAAGAGGCCGCCTGCAGCTCGCTGACAGAGTTATTTGCGCCGCAAATCCACCAGTCACGGCTGGACAGCTGGCCGCAGCATTATCCGTGGATCAAAGAAGAAGGGTATTTCTATTTCCGCAGCCGCCTCAGCCAGGCGCGGCGTGATGTGGAACATGGTCTGTCGCTGGCGCTTGACTACTTTGATACGGCAGCGAAGCAAAACCGGATGCTGGAAATTTTACAGTTTAAACTGGATATTCTCTGGACGATGCTGGATGCCATGACCATGGCTTATGCACTGGACCGTGCGCCTTACCATACAGTGACAGATCAGCAGGTCTGGCACACAACCCGGCTGGTGTGATGATGAATAGTTTATCCACGGTCGTCATCTTCCGCCGCGGCTACCGTCTGCAATGGGAAGCCGCCCAGGACTGTCATGTGATCCTTTACCCGGAAGGGATGGCAAAACTGAATGAAACCGCTGCCCTGATCCTGGAGCTGGTGGACGGTAAACGCACCATTGCACAGATTATCGGTGAACTGAACCAGCGTTTTCCCGACGCGGGTGGCGTCGACGACGATGTGACCGACTTTCTGCAAGCGGCAGTAAAACAAAAATGGATCCTGTTACATGAGTCTGAGTGAATCCGGAATTAAAGCCCCCCTGTGGCTGCTTGCCGAGCTGACATACCGCTGTCCGCTGCAGTGTCCGTACTGTTCAAACCCACTCGACTTTGCCAGACAGCAGCAGGAACTGACCACCGAACAGTGGCTGACCGTATTTCGCCAGGCACGGGAAATGGGCAGTGTACAGCTGGGCTTTTCCGGCGGTGAGCCACTGGTACGAAAAGACCTGGCCGAACTGATTGCCGGTGCACGGCAGCTGGGTTTTTATACCAACCTGATCACTTCCGGTATCGGCCTGACCCGTCAGAAACTGGATACGTTCGCTGACGCCGGGCTCGACCATATTCAGATCAGTTTCCAGGCCAGTGATGAAACCCTGAATGCCGCCCTTGCCGGGTCGGAAAAGGCGTTTCATCAGAAACTGGAAATGGCAAAAGCGATTAAAGCCCACGGTTATCCGATGGTCCTGAATTTTGTGTTGCACCGGCACAACATTGATCAGATCGACCGGATTATCGAATTATGTATTCAGCTGGAAGCGGATGACGTCGAGCTGGCTACCTGCCAGTTTTATGGCTGGGCTCAGCTTAACCGTGAAGGGTTGTTACCGACCCGTGAGCAGATAGCCAGCGCAGAAGCGGTGGTTAAGCGCTACCGGGAAAAAATGCAGGCTGCGGGTAACCTCACCAACCTGTTATTTGTCACCCCCGACTATTACGAAGAACGGCCGAAAGGCTGTATGGGGGGCTGGGGAGCCATTTTTATGAATGTAACCCCGGACGGTCTGGCGTTACCCTGTCACAGTGCCCGCCAGTTGCCTATCGAGTTTCCGTCGGTGCTGGATAACAGCCTGCAACATATCTGGTACCAGTCGTTCGGGTTTAACCGTTACCGGGGCTATGACTGGATGCCGGAACCCTGCCGTTCCTGTGATGAGAAAGAAAAAGACTTCGGCGGGTGCCGCTGTCAGGCATTTATGCTGACCGGTAATGCCGACAATGCCGATCCGGTTTGCAGTAAATCCGAGCATCACGGTAAAATCCTGCAAGCGCGGCGTGAAGCCGATTGCAGTGAGATTAAAGTGTCTCAGTTACGTTTCCGTAACCAGAAAAACTCGAAAGTGATTTTCACTTCACAGGGATAACCTGATGTCTGAACCCTGCATACAGCTGTCGCTGAACAATGGCCTGGCTGTACGGCTATACTCATCAGACGGGTTATCCGCCGCCTCGGCCTGTATCAGGGCCGGGGCCGGCAGTATTCATGAACCTGACCGCTGGCCGGGACTGGCACATCTGCTGGAACATCTGCTATTCCAGGGCGGTGAGGTATTCCGTGGCCAGCAACGGCTGATGCCCTGGGTAACCGGGCAACAGGGCAGGGTTAATGCCACAACCGGACTCTGCGATACCCTCTGTTATTTTTCTATTGCTACTGCCGGTTTCCCCGGGGCCCTTGCCCGGCTGCTGGATATGGTCGCGGCTCCCCTGTTCGATAAGCGGGCGATCAGCCGTGAAATCGGGGTGATTGATGCGGAATATACGATGCTCAGCCGCCATGTTCCGACCCTGATCAACGCCTTTTTACGTGAGATGATCAGCCAGCCCGGCGGTTATTCACGTTTTATCGCCGGTAACCGCCAGAGTCTGGACGGGGATATCTCTTTGCTGCAACAGGCCCTGCGTGAGTTTCATCATCGTTATTATCGCCCTGATAATCTGCAGCTGATCTTACGGGCCCCGTTACCTCTCAGCCAGCTGCGGGCCCTGTTTGACAACGCGCTGCTGGCCGCCGGGCTGGCCGGCTGGCTGGCGCCTGCGCCGTATCACCGTCGCCCCCGTGCTGACAAATATTTACTGCCGCAACGGGCAGTCCGTCCGCCGGCTGTGTTGCAGCTCGACGGAGAGGTTCACCATTGTCTGGATATGATCATCGGTGATCCTGACGGTGAACTGCGGGCAGCGGTGCCACTGCTTCGCACCCTGATCAGCGATGCCGCACCGGGGTCACTGTTTGATCACTGGCGCAGGCGTGGATTCTGCCGTCAGTTAGCGGTTGAAATTATCAGCGCCGCCGAAGGATATCTGTGGCTGATGGTCCGTGTGCAACGGCCATCTGCCGGCCCGTTGCCTGCGGGGCAACTGAACGCAGATCTGCGGGCATGGTTACAGCAACTGACCAGGTTACCGGCTGCCAGGATCAGACATTATCAGGGGCTGGCATTGCAGCATTTCCGTGCCCTGAACCCGATGGAACAGGTAAGACAGATTGCTTCAGGTACCGGGCCGTCGGACCGGCCGGTGAAAGCCCTGGCGACAGCCTTGTTACAGGCAATACCCTATGAATTACAGACATCATCCCGCACCTGTAGTGAACAGGCGACAGTGTGCGGCTTTGCTTGTCGCTGGCAGCCGCTGATCGATAGCACAGTGACAGATTCTCCGCCGCTGTCGTTTGTCTTTTACCCGCAGACCCTGAATGCACCGGCGGTAGCCGCCAGCGGCACAACTGTCGGACAATGGCAGCGTTCGGCGGTCTGTGCCCCGGGAGTCCGGATCCTGTTGCGGCCTGCCGATGGAACAACCCTGACTCCGGCGCAACTCAGACGGCTGGAAGATGCCCTGTTACCGGTATTCAGCCGAGTCAGTCATGCCGGCGGGGAGAGCGGCATTGCCTTTTATCACAATATTCCCTGGCTGTTTATTGCCCTGCCGGACAGTGGTGAGGTGCTGGATATTGTCAGCTGGCTGGCGGTGTTGTGGCCGCCATTGACCGGGGTATCCTCCGCCGCTGAGCCACAACAGATAGTGATCCGCCGTCTGCTGGCTGAATTTCCGTCTCTGTTATTACCGACAACCGCCCGGCCCTGCTGGCAGGGGGTGATCCAGTGTGATGACCGGGAGCTATTCAACACCCTGATGGCACGTTTACCGCCGCAGGTCGCTGATCTGCCACCTGCCACCGCGACGATATCCGCCGCGCAAAGTCATCATCACCAGCCGGATAAGGACGCAGATAACGGGATTTTGTTTTTCCTGCCATTACCCGATAACAGCCAGGCCGCAGTGCGAATAGCAAAGGCACTGGCTGCAATCTATCAGCCGGCGTTTTATCACTGGCTGCGGGAAGAGTTATCGGCTGGTTATGTGGTGTCCTGTCGTTTCGAGCAGTACGGAGAGATGCCCGGCATCCTGTGTGCTGTCCAGTCACCGGGCTACCCCTGTGATCAGCTGGCAACATGGTGCCGGCAGTTTTTCAAGCGGATGACTCCGCAGATTATGCAATTAAGGTTACCGCCAGCGGCCGGAGAACAGGCGCCGTTACATGCTGACCGGATAATGGCGCGGCTCGGCGAGGAATTATGGCAGGTCAGTGGCCGGGGAAACCTGCCGTCAGTGGCGGGCAGTGATGAAGTGTTACTGTTACAGCAGTTGCATTTATGGCTGACAGAAAACAGCGACCAGGCATTACAACTGACCAGTGGCCGCTGGTAATCAGGGTTCAGTTACCGGCAGTCACTGAACCCTGAACTTTATTTATCCCGGAATTATTTAGCCCAGAATTTTTTACGGCTGGTTTTACCGATTCCCGGGTTACAGGTATTGGTCGGGTCGAGCTGATGCCAGTGCTGTTGGTGTTCGCAGGAGGCCTGATACAGATGGCCGACATTATGCTCTGCGGGATAACGTGCGCCGCGTTGTTCCAGATATGCCATCACATCCTGTTTAAACTGGTGTGCATCCACCCCCGGCTTAAGCACGTAGTCCTGGTGGTTGACAAAGCAGAAGAAATGGCCACAGCAGGAATCGGCCTGAACCTGTGCCGCAAGATGCGGCGGCAGTTCGATGCGCCACTGGCTGTCGTTACGCCGCAGTGCCACATCGAAAGCCACCAGCCGCTCACTGGTCGGGTAGCCCAGATAATCACAGTAACAAATAGTACAGCCGCCCACCGCAAAACGGATCAGAAAGGCATCGGCTGCTTCACGTTTATCACACAGGAAATATTCCCCCGGACGGTGGGCGAAAAATTCGTCCAGCAGGGCAGTGAGCTGCGCAGTCTGCACGGCATCCACTTTAATCATCAGGTGATGAACAAACCGCTGGCGATAGGCCATAATGCGTGGCGCAACAAAGGACGGTGTGACCTGGTTAAAGCCCTGGATCAATTTATCGGTGAAATTATGTGGCAGAAAACGGGCATGTTTTACCCGCACATCCCAGCGCGCTTTATTCGCCATCAGTCCGGGTAATGCCTGCGGGCCCAGCTTACGAATAGCAAGGAACATATGTTTGGCATAGCGCAACGTCAGGTCAAAAGCCCCGGCGTGAATATATTCAGCCTGTAAGGGTAATTCATCCATTTTTTCCAGCAGGAAACGCCGCAACTCTACCAGTTCCGTTTCATCATTACTGCCAATATAAAAGGTACGGGTTTGTTCACTGGCGGCGAACGTCGGCAAACGGGCGGCAAATACCACGACTTTACCGGCACAGCCTGCACTGTCATATAAATAACGTTTATCGCCGTTAAACCGGGCCGGTGAAGCCGCCTGTGTATCCCGCAGTTGTTTTGCATAATCGTCGGCCCAGATTTTACCTTCCCAGTCTTCTGCATCGCCGGTGGTATATTCTCGGGTTTCGAGGGCATTAATTATTCTTTCCGGGGTATCCCCCAGCTGGATCCCCAGATGGTTGACCAGCTCCAGTTGTCCGTCTTCGGTGATGCGCGCAAACAGTGATTTTTCCGTAAATGCCGGGCCGCGGCGGATCAGTGAACCGCCGGAGTTGTTGCATAACCCGCCAATCACCGACGCACCGATACAGGATGAGCCAATGACCGAATGAGGCTCCCGTTGTAAGGGTTTCAGAGTGTCTTCAAGCTCAGTCAGCGTCGTGCCGGGGAAAGCGATCACCTGCTGATGATTATCAATTACCTGTACGCCCGTCAGCAGTCTGGTACTGATAATCACGATATCGCGGTCATAATCGTTACCATCGGGCGTTGACCCGCCGGTCACGCCGGTATTGGATGCCTGCATCAGAATAATCACATCTTCTGCCACGCAGACTTTCAGCAGTTGCCAGAGCTGTAATAATGTCTGAGGCAGTACCACGGCGAGCGCATCACCCTGACCGACACGGAATCCTTTGGTATAAAATGCCTTGTCATCCTCGCTCACTAAAACCTGTTTATCTCCCGCGATTTCATGCAGCTTGCGGATCAGCTCCTGACGGTTATTCATCTATCCTGTCTGCCTTTTATTTTTCATTTTTGCCTGTGGCGGATTGATTGTGCTGCTTGTTTCGATGACCTGCCGCGACGTCCTGCGCTAGCAGTGCGATAACGTCGCGGCCTGCAATATATGAAAGCGCTTTTTTGATCAGGAAGAAAGGGGCTAAATAAAAAAAACTTATCGGACTAAAAGAAAATATCTAACAGAACCACAAAAACGCTGTTTTTGTTCTGTTAACTGATTTATTTAAACAATTGATTAACATTTAATGCCGGAAAAGCAGGGGAGATTCGGCCGCAGAGGACAGGATAAAAGCGACAGGGCGGAAAAAATCCCTGCCGCAGCGGCAGGGATTGTCATGAAGACTATAGCCGGGTAATGACTTGCTGTTCACTGAAACGTGACTTAGGTAACGTGGCGTTAAAATCTTTTTCACTATTAAAGCCAATCGATGCCACCACCAGACTGTGCATGCCTTTTGCTTTCAGTCCGAGCAGTTCATCCATTTTCTGCGGATCAAAACCTTCGATTGGAGTAGCATTCAGGTCCAGCGCTGCGGCACCCAGCAGCAGAAAGCCCAGAGAAATATAGGCCTGACGTTCCAGCCAGTGGCGAACATTCTGTTCATCACCGCCGAAGGCAGCAATATACTGACGGCGGCCATTATCATTAGCTGCTGCGCTGGCGTCATCTTTGAAACGACCATCGGCCGTTTCCCGGGCGTGAACTGCGGCGAGATGCGCGTCATCCAGACGGTCAGCTGAGGCAAACACCACTACCATGGCAGCATCACGTACTCTCGGCAGGTTGAATTCGCGGATGGCGGGTAAAATTTTTGCTTTTCCTTCATCGCTGGTAACCGCAAAAAAATGCCAGGGTTGCAGGTTCAGGGAAGAGGGGCTGTTGCGCAGGAGATCCAGCAATTGCTGCTGTTGTTCAGCAGTCAGCTTTTTTTGCGGATCATAGGCTTTGGTTGTGTAACGCTGTTTGGCAACCTCGACGATATTCATCTGGATGACCTCCGGAGTAATGTTAAACACTGGCTATATTCAGGCTAAAGTAACAATTTCGTTATCAGACGACCAGTCTAATCCCCGGCTGACGCACTAAAGGTTAAAGGGGCCTCTGACGGGTTAAAAGTATTTATTCGCGATAGTTTTCAGAGTGATATTGTACTTAAGCGACAACAGCCGGATCAGTGTGCAGGTAACGATAGATAGCCAGACACTGTAGTGTTCCGGAATAATATTAGCAGAACCCAGTAACTCGATAGCCGCACCAATTAATGCCGCACTGGCATAGATCTCTTTGGTAAAAATAACCGGTGTTCTCCCCGCCAGAATATCCCGCAGACATCCGCCACCGACCGCACTGACACAGCCCATTAAAATAGAGAATTCGATATTTTGCGTATATTGCCAGGCTTTATTTGCACCAAAGGCGGCAAAAAATCCCAGTCCCAGGGCATCAAAGAACAGGGCCGGTTTTTCGAAAGAGAATACCAGTTTCTGGAAATAAGACAGCAGAGTCATGGCCATAATCACGCAGAGCAGGTATTCCACATTCACCAGCCCTGCGGGCGGGGTGGCACCCAGACAGAGATCCCTGATACAGCCGCCGCCAATGGCGGTAACAAATGACAGTGCAAAGACACCAAACAGATCGAACCGGTTTCTGACGCCGACAGTAGCCCCACTGAGGGCAAAGACAAAAGTACCGAATAAGTCGATAAAGTGTAAAAGTAAGCTCATAAATTCTCGATAAACCGGGTTTCAGGCAGTAAAAACAGCACTCCGGCCGCCGCAGGATCTTCTGCCCCGGCAAGGCCATCCGCTCACCGGGCGCAGGCACAATAAATGTTTCCGGCGAAGAGCGCAATCCTTTGCGTGGCATCGCCTGCGGCTGGTACAGCCGGTGATTTCTCCTGAACAGAGACGGGCTGAGGTGGCAGGTAAAAGAAGTTACGTCAGGGATCGGGAAAAATCGTGACAGGATGACAGCCAGCCGATACCCTGAAACCAGTAAATATTATGAACGACAGACCGGTTTTTTCCGGCAAATGGTTGCCTGCTCAGGCAGCCTCTGACGTTCCCGGCGCCCCCTGAACAGCAGATAAATAGGATAGGTAGTCATGAATTCGACAAAAGCGACGGTCATCGGCTTAGCCGCTATTGTGCTTTGGAGTGCCAATGTCGGGCTAATCAAACATGTCAGTGAAGGGTTCGGGGCGGTCAGAGGAGCTGCGCTGGTATATACCCTGAGTTCGGTGGTGCTGTTACTGACTGTTGGCTTCCCGAAACTCAGAACATTTCCGCGCAGCTACCTGCTGATCGGCAGCTTACTGTTTGTCAGTTACGAAATCTGCCTGTCCCTGTCGCTGGGTTTTTCACAAAATGCTCAGCAGGCCATCGAAGTCGGGATGGTGAATTATCTCTGGCCGGCAATGACCGTGGTTCTGGGGATCATTGTAAACCGTCAGCGGGTACACTGGACAATTTTGCCGGGCATTGGCCTGTCGCTGGCAGGCATTCTTCAGGTGTTGTCCGGTAACCAGCCGCTCTCCCTGATACAGATAACCCGGCATATTGGAGAAAACCCGTTCAGTTACGGTCTGGCTTTCAGCGGAGCGGTTATCTGGGCGGTGTACTGTGTTGTCACCCAAAAGCTGGCTCGTGGCAGTAACGGAATTACCTTCTTCTTTATGCTGACTGCGGCCACCCTGTGGGTGAAACAGCTGAGTTCTTCCGCCAGTCCTTTCAGTGTCAGTCTGCCTGCCACCATAAGCCTGTTACTGGCAGCCCTGGCGTTCGGCCTGGGTTACGCGGCATGGAATATTGGTATTCTGCGCGGAAATGCCACCTTACTGGCGACTGTTTCTTATTTTATTCCGGTACTGTCAGCGGTACTGGCTTCAGTTATGCTGCACTCCGCCCTGACCCTTTCATTCTGGCAGGGCACAGGGATGGTCTGCTTTGGTTCTCTGGTTTGCTGGCTGGCAACCCGCAGAAAAAAACCGCCAGTGTCACAGGCGGTGGTGCAGCAGAACCGGTAAATTGTGACTGACGGAGAATATCGATGATAGAAATCTGGGGGCGCAAAACCTCGTCAAATGTACAGGCTGTGATGTGGGCGGTGGCCGAACTGCAGCAGCATTATAAACGCTATGATATCGGACACAGGTTTGGCGGCAATGATACTCCGGCGTTTCTGGCCATGAACCCCAACGGTACGGTACCCGTCGTCAGTATCAACGGGGGAACTCCCCTGTGGGAGTCTGGTGCCATTCTGCGTCATCTGGCGGCGCTCTATGGTGACCCGCCGTTCTGGCCATCTGATGTGAATCAACGCTGTGTTATCGACCAGTGGGCGGAATGGTCAAAAATTAATATTGCCATTAATTTTACTATGCCGGTGTTCTGGCCCCTGGTGCGTATTCCGGCGGAACAGCGTGATATGCAGGCACTTACGGTCGCTTTACAGCGGCTGACCCGTTTTCTGAATATTGCAGAGCAACAATTATTGCGTCACCCGTATCTGGCCGGGCCGGAATTCACTCTGGCTGATATTCAGTTCGGCCATATTTTGTATCGCTATTTTGATCTGGATATCCGGCGGGCAGCATTACCGGCCGTCGAAGCTTACTACCAGCGACTGACCCGGCGAGCAGCCTACCGTGAACATGTGATGGTCAGCTATCAGGAGTTAGCGGTCTGAGGCTGTTTCGTTGCTGATATTTTGTCCGGATGAGACTGATTCGCATTTTTGGCGTTAAACAATTTTCTTAACTCTATTATTCTTAACAGTATAAAATTCTTAAACAAGGAGTCAGAAATGCAGACCGATACGCTGCGTTATGACGACGTGATATTCACTTTACCTCTGAATGACTGGGCAGATGGCGGGAGTTTCAGCCAGCAGGCCCTGACGGCCCTTGAGCAGGGCGCAGTTCTTAGCCTGCCACGACTAGGTTTTCCTCTTACTCCGGATGAACAGCCACGTCTGCGGGAGCAAACCGTTCAGCCGGGGCGAAAAAATATCAGCTACCGCGCTGAGACTGATCAGTTATTTGGTGTCGCCGACAAGGCAGACGAAACGGTGATCCGTCAGTTGCTGCAACGCCATCATCAGGTCTGTCAGCAGCTGATCGGTAGTCTGCTGCCTGCTTATGTTCCGGTACTGCACACCCCGATTAACACGTTGCGGGTTCATCCGGTAGCGGTGTGGAAGAAAGGCAGTTCATGGCGTAAAGATGATACCCGGTTACATGTGGATGCTTTCCCGTCGCGGCCTATCCACGGGGAACGTATCCTGCGCATTTTCACCAATATTAATCCGCACGGTGAAGCCCGGGTCTGGCGGGTCGGTGAGCCATTTCCGTCGCTGGTCAAACGATTCCTGCCACGGGTGGGGCGTTACCATCCCCTGAGCAGTCTGTTACAGCAAAAGCTGGGGATCACCAAAAGTTACCGCACCCGTTATGACCATATTATGCTGGGGTTGCACGACGCAATGAAAGCCGATACAGACTACCAGTCATCGGGTGCACAGCTGGAGGTGAGTTTTCCGCCGGGCAGCAGCTGGATCTGTTTTTCTGATCAAACCCCCCACGCAGCCATGTCGGGGCAGTTTATGCTGGAACAGACGTTTCTGTTGCCGGCCAGAGATATGGTAAATCCGCAACATTCTCCCCTGAAAACCCTCGAGACTTTGCTGGGTGCCTCTTTACTCTGAGATATTCCTGCCCGGCCGGGCAGGAACAGTAACCCCCGGGTGTAAATGAACTGTTAATCGTCGATAGTTATTAACTTAGTCACGAACGGCAGAGATCCTGAACATTATAGCGTTATTTTTTTGAACTGTGACCAGTGCAGGAGTTTCGGTGATACGTGACGTGGTAACGTATTTTTTCCGGGAATGTACTTATCACAGGACGACATAATGACTAAAAAACTGACGATGGCACTACTGATATCAGCACTGTTTTATGGTGCTGCTGCGGCGGCGGCAACCCCTGCCGGGGATGATGTCACCACCAAACCAGACCTCTATTATCTGACCAATAGTCAGTCCATTGACAGCCTGGCACTGCTGCCCCCGCCTCCGGCAATTGGCAGTATCGCTTTTCTGAATGATCAGGCGATGTACGAACAGGGGCGCTTATTACGTAACACCGACCGCGGCAAGCTGGCGGCCGAGGATGCTAACCTGAGCAGCGGCGGGGTGGCGAATGCATTTTCTGCGGCCTTCGGACGCGAAATTACGGCCAGAAATACGCCGCAACTGTATAAACTGCTGACCAACATGATCGAAGATGCCGGGGACCTGGCAACCCGCTCAGCAAAGCAGCATTATATGCGTATCCGTCCGTTTGCTTTCTACCAGGTGGCGACCTGTAATACCCGGCAACAGGATGAACTTTCGACCAACGGTTCTTACCCCTCTGGTCATACGGCTATTGGCTGGGCCACGGCGCTGGTACTGGCCGAAATTAACCCGCAGCGGCAGAATGAAATCCTTAAGCGGGGTTATGAACTCGGGCAAAGCCGTGTCATTTGCGGCTATCACTGGCAGAGTGATGTTGATGCTGCACGGGTAGTGGCTTCAGGGGTGGTGGCGACTCTGCATACCTCTCCGGCCTTTAACGCCCAGCTGGCAAAAGCGAAAGCGGAATTTGCTGCACCTTAACCTGCCGTCATTATCTTCTCCCGATTAATAAAATCTTAATGATTAACCTGCATACTCTCCTGACAAACCAGACAGGAGAGTATGATGAATAAAGTCGCGGCTATTTCTTTCGGTGAACTCAGTGCCACATTGCTCGGTCTGTGTGTGCTGGCAACCTTTCTGCTGGTCTGGTTCAGCAGTTTTCCGTAACAATGTCCTGCTTTATGAAGCGTACCACTGCCCGGCACCCCTGACGGTCGGTACGGTTAGTCAGACAAAATGTTGCATCATGCAGCTGACAGATCCGGCTGACAATACTGAGTCCCAGCCCAATCCCTCCGTAGCGGCTATCCATCCGCGTAAAGGCTTTGCTGAGCTCACCGGTTTTGCTTTCATCAATGCCGGGTCCCTGGTCTTCTACCGCCAGCTCAATATATTGCTTACCGTCGGTCGCGGTTAGCTGCTGAATACTCACCTGTAAGGTACTGTGTTCAGGGCTGTAACGGTGCGCGTTTTCTGTCAGGTTACGTACCACCAGCTGTAATAATGTCGGGTCGCCTTTGACGATAAAGTCTGCGCTGTCATCCGGCAAAATTAAGTGCTGGTGCCGCAGCTTGATCATGGTCAGCAAACTGTCACGCAGGGGACGGGTGACAGCGCTGACCAGTGGCACCGGTTGCTGACTGCCAGCGGAAAATGACTGCCCAACCCGTGCCAGTTGCAGCAGCTGTGAAACACTGTCAGTCATCTGATCGAGACGATGGATCAGAGCCGACATATCAATGGGATGCTGTCTGGCAATTAATTCAAGATGCAACCGCAGCCCGGCCAGCGGGGTACGTAATTCATGGGCGACATCGGCAGTAAACAGCCGTTCTCGTTCGAGGGTGGTGGTTAAACGTTCGACCATCTGATTAATCGCGTGGATCACCCCGTCGATCTCGATAATTGCGCTCTGGTACTCCACCGGTTGCAGATTAAATTCGCTGCGTTTTCCGAGGTGATAGCGTAATTCTGACAGGGGATGCGTGATCCACTTCACCGCCTGCCAGCACAATATCAGGGCGACGGAAATCATGATCAGGCTGGGTAATGCCAGGCTGGCGACCGCTTCGTGGATCTCTTTTTCCACATGTCCCTGTTCATTACGTTGCTGCAATACAGCTCTGACCAGCAGATCTATCTGTTCTTTGCTCTCATGCCATAACCAGAGCACACTGATTAGCTGGCAAAACAGTAAAATCGCGCCGATAGTGATCAGCAACCGCCGGCGCAGGGTGGTTGTTTTCGGTAACCTGTTCAATATTTGCTGACCCTCTTCGACGGACACTTTATTTCAGCAGAGCGTACCCAAATCCCCGCACGGTGCGGATACGGGGTTTACCTATTTTTTCACGCAGATTATGGATGTGAACTTCAAGGGTATTGGTTGAAGGTTCATTATTCCAGTTATAAATATCGTTGTATAAAATCTCACGGTGAACCGGGCTGCCGGCTTTCATCATCAGCCGGGCCAGCAAGGCATACTCTTTCGGCGTCAGATCCAGCAATTCGCCGCTGCGGAACACCTGACGATGGGCGGTATCCAGCGACAAATCCTCAACCGTCAGCAGATTGGTGCTCTGGTTATTGTGGCGGCGGATTAAGGCCCGTATCCGCGCATTCAGTTCTTCCAGAGCGAAAGGTTTGATCAGGTAATCGTCGGCCCCGCTGTCGAGGCCGATAATCCGGTCGCTCAGGGTATCTCTGGCGGTCAGTATCAATACCGGTAAAGCCATTTTCTGACGACGTAAACGTAACAGCAGGTGTATTCCATCCTCATCCGGCAGACCAAGATCGAGGATCACCAGACTGTATTGGGTAGCTTTAAGACAGTTTTCTGCTTCCCGTGCACTGCTGACACCATCGCAGGTGTAGCCTTCATCGTGCATAGCGATTATCAGACCCTGCAGTAACAGGGCATCATCTTCAACAATTAATATCTTCATCTGGTACTCCGGCAAGACAGTTACAGTTTATCTGTCTGATAACAGTGGTGACGGCCACTGGTCATAACCCCGCGGGCCAGACAACAGGCAGTGGCGGGGGAACGATTTTTCTGGTGTATTGTTAGCTGCGATTACTGGCCGCAGGTACCACCGCCGGTAATATAAGCAGTGATGTCATAAGCAATATAAGTATACCGGTACAATAATACCGGCGGGCTATTATGCGGCGCAAAGCTTAGGATAACCTTAAATTACTTAATCCTGTGACGCGGGCTGCTGGCTTAACGGCATGATTTTTCATGAGACAGCCGGTCTGACGTATTAAGTAACTTAAGATACGCTGGCAGGCCGGCGGCGGTCACACTACCGGAGGAACGATGGCTGATGTACATGATGAGCCGACCCGCAGTAAAAATATGCGGGCCATCAGGGACCGTGACACGTCCCTGGAAAAACGAATACTGTGGTTATTGCAGTCACTGAATATCCCGGCATCTCAGCAGGTACGGGAACTACCCGGCCGGCCCGATTTTGTCCTGCAGGACAGTAGCAAAATTATTTTTACCCACGGTTGCTTCTGGCATCGTCACTCCTGTCATTTATATAAACCTCCGGCAACCCGCCGTACTTTCTGGCAACAGAAAATTGACCGGAATGCTGAACGGGATGAGCAAATTCTCGAAAAGCTGCAGGCGGCTGGCTGGAATGTGTTGATTATCTGGGAATGTGCCCTGAAAGGAAAATACCGTCTGACGGAGAAGCAACTAACAGAACGGGTCGAAGAGTGGGTCTGTACGGCGCAGGATTCGGCAGAAATCAGCCAGTCAGGGTTACGTCTGTTGTCAAAGTAACCCTCCGGTAGCGCAGGGGCGGTTTCCCGGAGGGCTGAGTGTTATTTCGCTGCCTGGCGGGCAGTGGTGACTTTCTCTGCTATCCGGTCACCGATTTTACGGTCGATATTTCGCCAGTAGTCAAATGCCCGTGATAATACCGGTTCTTCAACCCCGTTCAGCAGATGCCCGCTGACATTATCCACCAGCCGTTGCCGTGCCGCATCATCCATCACCTGACAGACCAGCGTATTCGCCTGACTGAAATCATCATCCTCAGCATGAAGCGCATAGGGCTGGCGCACCATATCACCGCTGCTGTGCCAGGCAGAATCGGTCGGATATTGTTTGCCATCGGCCTGCGGGCCTGCTTTGGAGTTTGGCGCATACACCGGGTCACTGACCGGTGTCATACGCATAGCGCCATCTTTACTGTAGCTGTTCACCGGTGAGTGAGGGGCGTTAACGGGGATCTGTTTATAGTTGACCCCCAGCCGTGCACGGTGGGCATCGGCATAGGCAAAGACGCGGCCGAGTAACATTTTATCCGGACTTAAGCCGATGCCGGGCACCAGGTTGTTAGGTTCAAATGCGGCCTGTTCAATCTGGGCATGGTTATCCGTCGGGTTACGGTCGAGGGTCAGTTTACCGACTTCGATTAATGGATAATCCTGATGCGGCCAGACTTTGGTCAGGTCAAACGGGTTAAACCGGTAGTGCTCTGCGTCGGCAAACGGCATAATTTGCATATACAGGGTCCATTGGGGAAAGTCGCCCTGTTTAATGGCGTTAAACAGATCCCGCACATGGAAATCCCCGTCAGCCCCGGCCAGCTGGTCGGCCTGCTGTTGGGTCAGACATTCAACACCCTGATCGGTTTTAAAATGGTATTTAACCCAGAATTTCTCCCCGGCAGCATTGACCCACATATAAGTATGGCTGGAATAACCGTTCATATGGCGCCAGCTTTTCGGGATACCACGGTCACCCATCAGCCATGCCAGCTGGTGTGAGGACTCGGGGGATAAGGTCCAGAAATCCCACTGCATTTCATTATCACGCAGGTTATTATCAGCGCGGCGTTTCTGCGAGCGGATAAAATGCTGGAACTTCATCGGGTCACGGATAAAAAATACCGGGGTATTATTGCCGACCAAATCATAGTTACCTTCGGTGGTGTAAAACTTTATCGCAAATCCGCGCGGATCCCGCCAGGTATCAGGACTGCCGCGTTCTCCGGCCACGGTCGAAAACCGCATCACAACCTCTGTTTTTACCCCCGGCTGGAACAGGGCTGCACGGGTATACCGGCTCACGTCTCCCGTCACCCGGAAATGGCCGAAAGCGCCGCTGCCTTTGGCATGGGGCTGACGTTCTGCAATTCGCTCCCGGTTAAAATTAGCCATTTGTTCGATAAGATAATGGTCATGCAATACCAGCGGACCATCGGCACCGACCGACAGAGAGTGTTCGTCGCTGGCAACCGGGATGCCGGCATCGGTCGTCGTTATTTTTGGTTTCTGATCATTGCTCATGCTTCTTCTCCATGTGAAAAACAGGGTTAATGCGCACCCGCTAAGCATAGTCGAAACCTGACCATTGAGGGGCTCCGTCCCGCAAAATAATCGACCAGCGGGATTCCCCTGAGACAGAAACCGCTGAACGTTATCAGTACTGCGGCAAAATTTATCATTTTCTGTACGTTGGATTGATGCGGGTAATACGTTATTCTCGCGGGCTAATAATCACCTGAGTAAATAATCCCGGAGTTTTGCTTATGGTCTCTTCCGGCGGAGAGTCTTCATCGCGTGTTTTTCATCATCCTGGCTTCAGGGTCTATGTTGCCGCACAAACCTGTTCTTCTCTGAGTTTTCAGATTGTCTCCCTGGCGGTCAGCTGGCAATTGTATACCATGACCCACAGCACTTTTATGCTGGGGATGATCGGCCTGATGCAGTTTATACCCTCGGTAGTGCTGGCATTACCGGCGGGCCATCTGGCGGACCAGTATAATCGCAAGACCCTGATTATCGGTGGTCAGAGTATCGAGTTTCTGGCGGTTATCGGGCTGGCGGTTTTACCCTTTATCGGTACCGGCAGTCCGGTAATCTTACTGGCGCTGGTATGCCTGTTTTCGCTGGCCCGCGCTTTTGAGGGGCCGTCAATGACCTCTCTGTTACCGGCGCTGCTGCCCGCGGGGCTGCTATCAAAAGGGATGGCGACTAATCAGGTGTTCCGCGAGGCGATGGTAATTGCCGGACCGATGGCTGGCGGGTTGCTGTATGTCGTTGCGCCGCAGGTGGCCTACGGAACGGCGGCGATCGCCTATCTGGCCTCGCTGGTGGTGATGACCACCCTGAAATATGAACGTGAAGTGGTTAAACCACTGCCGATGACCTTCAAAAATTTGTTTGCCGGGCTCGACTTTATTGTTAAACGCAAGGATGTGCTGGGCGTTATTTCACTGGATCTGTTTGCGGTGTTACTGGGCGGAGTTACCGCCCTGTTACCGGTTTTTGCCAATGATGTCTTGCATACAGGGGCCTGGGGGCTGGGAGCACTGCGGGCTGCACCGTCGGTCGGGGCATTGATTACCGGCATCTGGATCAGCCGCAACAGCTTTCATAAACATACAGGTATGATTATGTTTGGTTGTGTTGCCGGTTTCGGGGGGGCGACGCTGGTTTTTGCCCTGTCAGATAACATTATCCTGTCACTGTTGGCGCTGGTGGTATTGGGCGGTTTTGATATGGTCAGTATGGTGATCCGTGGTGCGATGGTGCAGCTGGATACTCCTGATGATATGCGCGGCCGGGTTAACGCAGTGAACTCTGTGTTTATTAATACCTCGAATCAGCTGGGTGAATTTGAAACAGGTTTGCTGGCCAGCGCTATCGGCACAGTTCCGGCGTCGGTGGCCGGTGGTATTGGTACCCTTGTGGTGGCGGGTCTGTGGATGGTGATGTTTCCGCATCTGCGGCGGCGGCAAAAACTGGCACAGGGATCTGAGGTCTGAGCCGAATATGGCGGGATAAAAAAATCCGCCGGCTCAGAGAGGGGCGGATTTTTCAGTAGTAGCCGATTACAGGGCCATATCCTGCTGCGGAGTTGCCTGCCGGGCAGGGGTATTCTCTGCCGGGCTTGCTACTGACGGGGCCGCGATGCGCGGTGGTTTGGTCAGTTGCAGGCTGGCGGCGGTATCATCCCAGACCTGCTGGGTAAGGGCGACATTGCCGTTAATTTTCTGACCGTAGGTCGGGACGATACTACGGATTTTCTGTTGCCATTCAGGTGTCTGTACCTTATCCGCGAATAGTTTTTCGATCACATTCAGCGTAATAGGGGCGGCAGTGGAAGCACCCGGCGAAGCACCCAGTAAGGCTGCGATGGTTTTTTGCTGGTCGGTAACAATTTCGGTACCCAGTTTCAGCACACCGCCTTTCTGTGGATCTTTCTTCACGATCTGTACCCGTTGTCCGGCCTGCCACAGACGCCAGTCAGACTTTTTAGCATCAGGGTAGTATTCCTGCAGGGCAGCAAAACGATCCTCATCTGACAGCATAACCTGACCAATCAGGTATTTCACCAGGTCGAAGTTATCAATCCCCACATGGGCCATAGGTAAGATATTGCTGGTTGTGGTGGCGCTTAGCAGATCAAACAACGAACCATTTTTCAGGTATTTGGTCGAGAAGGTGGCAAACGGACCAAACAACACCACTTTTTTACCGTCGAGATTACGGATATCAATATGGGGAACCGACATCGGCGGTGCACCGACAGAGGCCTGACCATACACCTTCACTGAATGACGTTCAGTCACTTCCGGATTTTCTGTGACCAGGAATGAACCACCGACCGGGAACCCGCCGTAGTTATCTGCTTCCGGAATACCGCTTTCCTGCAGTAATTTCAGGGCTGCGCCGCCGGCACCGATAAACACATATCTGGCATCAATCTCATGTTCGGTATTGTCTTTCAGGTTTTTTACCGTCACATGCCAGCTGTTATCCGGATTGCGTTTAAACGCGGTCACTTCTGTGGATAGCTCAAGGCTGAAGTCAGGTTTAGATTGCAGACTGCTTACCAGCTGACGGGTAATTTCGCCATAGTTGACATCAGTCCCCAGCGGAGTCCAGGTGGCTGCAACTTTTTGTGCCGGATCACGGCCTTCAATCACCAGCGGTGCCCATTGCTTGATTTGGTTCTGGTCGACAGAAAACTGCATTCCCTGGAACAGGGTTGTGTTTTGCAGTGCCTGATAGCGTTTAGTCAGGTAATCAACATTGCTATTACCCCAGACAAAACTCATATGTGGTGCGCTGTTAATAAAGGAATGAGGATCTTTCAGTACGCCCTGTTTAACCAGGGATGACCAGTACTGACGGGAAATCATAAAGGACTCGTTAATCTCAATCGCTTTACTGATATCAATCGAACCATCAGCACGCTGCGGAGTATAGTTAAGCTCCATATTGGCAGAGTGTCCGGTTCCGGCATTATTCCAGCCATTGGACGACTCTTCAGCCACGCCGTCCAGCCTTTCAACCATAATCTGTTTCCAGTCCGGCTGGAGTTCATTCAGCCAGGTGCCCAGAGAAGCACTCATAATACCGCCGCCGATCAGCAACACATCGGTTTTTTCGCTGGCAGCAGACGCTGACTGGCTGAAGGTCGCTAAGGCGAGAAGGGAGAGGCTGAAAGCCATTTTCTTTGAATAAGTCATAGTACGCCTGGTCATTGAGAAAAACTGCGGGGGAGTGTAACTCCGGATGTGTCCAATTGTGAATATATTTATGTATTAACATTGATAAAAATAAGTTAATAAATAGGCTTTAGTTATTTAACTAACTGATTATAAATAAATAATTTAAAATTATAAATTTTCACCAATTGAACAAAATAGAATCAGATCTGTTTTTTTTACCTGATTTGTAACAATTATATCAGTAAAGTTTATGTGCTTATAACAGGAAGGACCCGGAAAAGGGCCTGCGGCCAGTGACGGATCGCGGAGATAATGCATTGTTCGGTGTTACATCAGAATTATTGTATAATTTGCCCCATTGATTCTTCCGGCGTTAATATAAAATGATTATCCGTAAACCACAGCACTGGTTCCTGCGCCTGTTTGACTGGCATGGTTCAGTACTGTCTGATATTGCCTTCCGCATGGGACTGAATGTTGCGATATCAATAGTCGCTATTCTGGTCCTCCCCTGGTACCAGAGCCTGAATGTTAAGTTGTCTACCGCCCCTTTTAGTCTGCTGGGAATAGCCATCGCTATCTTCCTTGGCTTTCGTAATAATGCCAGTTACGGACGTTTCCTTGAGGCGCGGTTGCTGTGGGGGACATTACTGATTAACTGCCGTATTCTGTTGCGCCAGTTACATTGCGTATTACCGGAAAATTCACCGCAATTGATCACGTTTTCTCAATTACTGACCGGCTATGCATATGCGCTAAAACATCAGCTAAGATCAACCGATGCAACCGAAGATCTGCGGCGTATTTTACCCGCAGCACTACAATCGCAGGTGCTGGCCAGCCCTTTCCGCGCTAACCGTATTTTATTAGTCAGCGGTCAGTTCCTCGGGGATCTGCGGCGACAGGGAAAAATATCCGATATTATTTTTTGCGAAATGGACCAGGCATTACGCAAACTGGAAACGTTACTCGGCGGCTGTGAAAGGCTGGATAATACCCCGATCCCGTTTGCCTATAGTCTGATACTGCACCGCACAGTCTATCTGTTCTGTACTTTATTACCTTTTTCACTGGTCACCGAACTGCATTATATGACAGTACTGGTGTCAGCCTTTATTTCCTACACCTTTCTGTCTCTGGATTCACTGGCAGAAGAGCTGGAACAGCCTTTTGGTACCGGATCCAACCATTTACCCCTCGATGCTATTTGTCTGACCATTGAACGGCATATGCTGGAAATGAACGATCAGTCGCCGTTGCCGGCGCCTTTATTACCAGACCACCGTTTTCAGCTGACATAATCGCCATGGCAGCCAGTGCGGCTGCTATGTCACCACTCAGTCACGGGTCACCAGGCTGGCGGCCCGCTGTGCGGTTCTGAAGGTCAGGGTCAGGTAAATCAGGTTAATCAGAATCACAATCGCTGAGGCCAGAAATACCCAGCGCATGCCCAGTACGGCAGAAGTGACAGAACCCAGCAACGGGCCGGTGACATTGCCCAGGTTCATAAATGACTGGTTATAACCGAACACCCGTCCTGAGACTTCCGCCGATGAATAGGTGAGTAACAGGGTCTGGATGGCAGGAAACATGGCACCGTCGGCAAACCCCAGCAGGAAACGTAATACGGAAAACTGGGGGACGCTGCTGACCAGCGACATTAAGGTCAGTAATATAATAAACATGACAAACGCCACCGAAATAATCCGCTTTGGTCCGATATTATCACTCATCCGTCCCCAGACCGGGGCGGAAATTAAGGCTGACATTCCCGGCAGTGCGGCAATAAAACCACTCATAAAAGCAATATTATGACTGTCCGGAGCAAGGTGCTGCACATATAAAAACAGGATCGGATTAACGGAACCGTTACATAATTGCACTACCAGAGTACAGAATAACAGACACAGAATAATACTGGGCGAAGGTACCGTTTTCCAGACAGATACCGGCTTAGTACGGATCTTATTTTCAGATTTCTGACGCGGCTGTTCTTTGATAAAAAACAGGGTCACCAGGGTAGTCAGTACCAGTAACAAAGTGGTGACATGGAATACCGGGCGCAGTCCGACATGATCGGCAAGATATCCGCCGAGTAACGGGCCACCGAGAAAACCGCTGATTTGCGCGGTAGACAAAATACTTAATGCCCAGCCGCTTTTTCCTTTCGGTACCTGAGAGGCAATTAACGCCATTGCATTGGGGATATACCCGGAAGCCAGCCCCATCAGGCCACGTAACAGAAATAACTGCCAGACACTGGTCACCATCCCCTGGAAAAAAATCGCAATCGCCATCCCGACAGCAGCACGGATCAGCATCAGTTTACGTCCTTTACTGTCGGCCATCCGCCCCCATAACGGAGAAACAATGGCCGAGATAAGGAAAGTAATACTGAAGGTCAGCCCTGACCACAGGGTCAGACTGGCTGTGTCATAATTCCCGAGCTGTGAGATATAGAGCGGTAAAAAGGGCAGAATCTGGCTGGTGCCTAAACCTGTAATAAAGCATCCCAGCCACAGAGATAACAGGTTCTTTTTCCAGGAAATCATAAGCAATAACGGAGTCTGGTGAGGTCAGGGAGGAAAAAGTATACGCCAGACAGTCTCTGATTGGCAGGGGAAAGTACATTTAACCCGTTGAAACGCAGGGAACAGCGGTAAAACAAGCACTTTTTTACCCGTGAGTATGCTGTCCGCTGGCCGGCTCCGCGCCAGCCGGGACGATGCTTCCCGGGCAGGGCCACTGAACAATCAGTTATCAGTAATAGGTCCTTGCGGAGATACTTTTGGAATAATCCGCATTAGCCAACACTGGATCTGGATAATTCTGATATAGACTCGCCTCCTGTATGACTCTTATCACAATAATTAATGATACTTTGAAAAGAATGTTTTATCAGCGTTACTGAATGATAAAGTAATATTGCATAACAGACCGGACTGTCCGAAAAATAATTTTTTCAGTATGAATTCTCTTTACCGCCAGGGGTTATCTCTGTGACGGGCGGATTAATATTTTCTGAAAAAATGAAACGGCCTGATGAATAATACTACTCCTGTCCTCAGGCGGTATTTATATTCTGTTATTGCGAATAACTAACGGATTAATTTACTTTTCAGGATGAGCGTATGAATATAACCGGCCAGCAGTGGCGTAATCGTAAAAAATCAATAGTATTTCTGTGTGCTGTATTTTCCTGCCCGGCCTATGCCACGCAATGGGAAGCAAGTGTATTAGGTTTTGAACCCTCAGAACCCGGAGTATTTGGCGATATGCTGGGCCTGAGATCAGATCTCGCCAGGTCAGGGTTTAATTTTAATCTGGCCTATCTCAGCCAGTCGGCAGTAAATACCGGCGGAGGTTATAACCGTGATCGCAAACTGGCTTATATCGACCAGTTTGCCCTGACTTTTTCGCAAAGTCTGCAGCAGATCACCGGTATCCCTGATGCGACTATCGAAGGTAATATCGTTAACCGTAATCATAATAATAATCTGACGGCGGAACGGTTACAGAATCCGGCACTGCCGTTTAATGATCTTGCTCAGGAAAGCTGGGGCGGGCAATCCATTACACGGCTTGGCTGGCTGACTTTCAGCCGCAGTTTTTTTGAGCGGCGTCTTTTCTGGCGTATCGGTATGATGAATAAGGTACAGACCTTCGATCAGTCAATTCCCTGTGATTTTCAGATGCTGACACAATGTGGAGGAAAATCAGCCAATGCTCTGTTGTGGAACAACTGGAACGTGCATAGCTGGGGAACCACACTGGAATATAAGCTGACGCCGGAAGTGACTCTGAAAGGCGGTATCATGGAACAGAATCCGCGGGCCGCGGATCGAAATCGCGGCTGGAGTCTGTCCGCCAGAGGCAGTCGCGGAGTCCTGCTGCCGCTGGAAGTCGAGCTGAAAACCACAGTTAAAGGTCTGCCGGGTTTATACAATGCCGGTGTATTGCTGACCAATGCCAGCCAGCCTCACTTATCACGCGGAAAATCGCAGCAGGATGGCAGCCGTGATCCGCTGGGGTATCGTAGTTATGGCAATACCGCATTTATCTGGGCCTCTGCGAATCAGCAGGTCACGTCGCATAAAGACAATAAACAACGCGGGATGAGTCTGTCCTGGAGTGGCAGCCTGGCCGATCACCGGACTAACCCGATTCAGCTGACCAGTGCCATATCCATGCGTTACCGTGGTCTGTTTGACAGCCGGCCGCGGGACTGGCTGGGGCTGGGGGTAAGCTATATCAGGATGAGTCACTATGGAAACGAAAAGTACGCGTTCGCCAGAGTGGCGTCTCTGCCGACGGTAGCGGGGTATCCGAACATCAGCAGTTCGGTGAATGCAGAGCTGTATTACCGTTTTACCATCACCCCGTGGCTGCAAGTTCAGCCGGATATTCAGTACTGGCATAACCCGGCGGGTGACAGAAATACCGCCGATGGCTGGGTTGCCGGGCTGAAAACGGTAGTGGTTTTCTGAGGATAACGGCCCGTTGGCGGGTGAACGGGCCGTCAGTGACAGACAGCAATCTCAGCCGTTATTCTGTCGGCATAACAGCCAGACAAATACCGGTGTTCCCAGCAGTACCGCCATAATCCCCGCCGGAATCTGGAAAGGCCAGATAACCAGCCGCCCCAGAGTATCAGCCACTATCATCAGTACCGCGCCGGTGATGGCTGCGGCCGGTAAGGCAACCGCAGCCTGACGGATCCCCAGCTGGCGGATCGCCTGAGGTGCCAGCAGTCCGATAAAGCTCATTGGCCCCAGTAACAGGGTGGCACAGGCACTGAGGATGGCGCAAAATACCAGCAGTACGCCGGTGACCGGCCGCAAGGCGAGTCCCAGGGATGCGGCCACGGGTCCGCCAAGGGGTAACAGGGTCAGCCAGCGAAAAAACAGCAACGACAGGGGCAGGGCAACAGTAATGATGATCAGGCCACTGAACGCTGTCTGTGGGGTAGCTCCCCAGGCAGAGCCTGATAACC
This sequence comes from Tatumella sp. JGM130, assembly GCF_018257525.1. Lineage (NCBI taxonomy): Bacteria > Pseudomonadati > Pseudomonadota > Gammaproteobacteria > Enterobacterales > Erwiniaceae > Tatumella > Tatumella sp. JGM130. The sequence goes on from NZ_JAERJS010000002.1 coordinate 130,798, forward strand.
AGCTGATAATCTGACTGGCATCGGGTGTGCCGCTGGCCAGCAGCAAACTGATCACGGCAGCGGCAAGGGCACTCAGGGCCGTTCCGGCCAGCAGAATACGCGATGACGATGCCGCTCCGGCAAAAGCGAAGCAAATAATAATCCCCAGGCTGAGCAATGCTCCCGCCAGTGCAGCAGGGAAAACAGTGATCCCCGCCGCGCCGGGGAAGATTAACAGCATAACGACCACCCCGCATGCAGCGCCGCTGTTAACCCCGAGCACTTCGGGGCTGGCCAGCGGGTTGGCGGTCAGGCGTTGTAATATGACCCCGCCGATAGCCAGTAGCGCGCCGCAACTGCCGGCGACCATGGCCCGTGGCCAGCGGAACCCTAAAGGATCAGAACCGGTCAGTTGCAGACCCTGTCCGGTGCGGGTAATACTCACCGCCAGCAATGCAGCCAGTATCAGCAGTATTACCAGCAGGGCCCATTTTCGGCGGTTGATTTGCCGTGCCCGGCGGGGCTGCGGATGTAAGTCCGGGAGGGTAACAAACCGGGCACGGGCAATAATCCACAGCATCAGCGGGATCCCGCCGATGGCGGTAATATTACCGGCGGTGATTTGATAGCCGCCATACGCCATCAATACGGCAACCTGATCACAGGCCAGTAATATCAGTGCGCCGAACAGCATCACCAGCAGCAGATGGCTGATAAAACGCTTATGGGGCAGTAACCGGCAGATCTGCGGGGCAAACAGGCCGATAAAACCAATAATACCTGCCTGGCTGACAGTCCAGCCGGCGGCGAAGATCACCAGCAATAATCCCCCCAGCCGGATACGCTGGCTGCGGCCACCGAGGCTGCTGATCATCGTATCGGATAAACGCAGCAGGTTTAACGGTCGGGAAAAAAGCACAGTCAGCAGGACAATAATCAGCACCACCGGCGTCAGATTTTTCACCACTGACCAGTCATTCTGGGTCAGATTTCCACTGCTCCAGATAAACACATTCTGCAACTGCTGGTGGCGGAACAGCATAATCCCGTTCTGCAAGGCGGTGCAAAACAGTCCGATAATCAGTCCGGTCAGCAGCAGGGTGAGGGGAGACAGACGGCGCTGATTACTGAGAATAAAAATAATCACCCCGCAGACCAATGCACCGGCCAGGGATAACCCCTGACTGATCAGCACACTGCTGCCCAGCAGGGTGGCCAGCGTCATGCCCAGTTGAGCCCCGGAGGCAATACCGAGGGTCGAAGGTTCGGCCAGCGGGTTTTTCAGTAATAACTGACACAGCCAGCCCGCCAGCCCGAGCATTGCACCGGTCAGTAATGCCACGGCGATCCGTGGCAGATAGCTGTAGTGCAACAGCAGCATATTCTGTTGCTGAAGATCAGCGACAGCCTGTGGCGTCAGTCCCCGGGGATGATGCGGAAAATAATAATGCAGGCTGTTCACGGTCAGTAACAGCATAATCACGACCGACAACAGCAGAATAATTGATATCACGGCGGATTTACGCACGGTATTCCTCCGCAGTCTGCACCAGTTTTCCGGCAAAACGTAATGCTGAATAAAGACTGCCATACAGCCAGATCGGTTCAATAAGCCGGCGACGGTGTTGCAGATTAAAAGGCATCTGCTGCCAGACCGGTGAGCCGGACAATGCGTTAGTCAGCCCCTGATCACCGTGTGAAAACTGCAACACAATATCTGCCTGACAGGTCAGCAGTTGCTCGATACCGACGATCACACTTCCCCAGATACTGGACGATCCCTGCCAGGCGGATTGCAGACCGGTGGCGGTGACGACTTCGCCGAAAAGGCTGTCGCGGGTCAGTACCAGGGCCTGACGGGGTGACATCAGGGTAAACATCAGCACTTTTTTACCTGCCAGTGGTTGCAGTTGCTGCCGGTAAACCGCCATTTGCTGGTCGAAACTGTGCAGGTATTGCTGTGCCACGGGCTGACGTTCAAGACGATCTGCCAGCTGCAGTATATTCTGCCGCGCCACACTGAGCAGTGTGCTGCCGGCAACGGCAAACGGATACTGCCATACGGGGGCGATTTGCTGTAGCCGGGAGACGGATAACGGCGAATGTTGCGGCAGGAGCAGTAACCGGGGAGACAGGCTGTACAGCAGTTCCAGATTAGGTTCGGTGCGCAGCCCCAGTTCGGTGACCTGAGGCGGGACAGGCGGTGCCGATACCCAGTTGTTATAGCCACTGATATCACTGACTGCCATTGGTATCAGCCCCAGAACATACAGCATTTCGACGGCCGACCACTCCAGTGCGGCAACCGGCGATAATGGCGGGGCAGCCACCGCGCGGCACACTGACGGCAGGCCGGCGGCGGCCAGCAGTAAGGCTGACCGGCGTAATAACTGACGCCGACTGAACAGTGCCGGTTGTCCGCCGGAACTATCTGACATAGCTGATATACTCCCCGTTCTCCGGCTGGCGGATGACGCCCATCGGCACACCGTAAATCTGTTCCAGCTGTGACGGGGTCATCAGCTGACTGACATTACCGTGAAAAATTTTCTCTCCCTGTTTCAGGGCAATAAATTCATCACAGAACCGTGCGGCCATATTAATGTCGTGCAACACCATAATAACGGTTAACTTGCGTTGCCGTGACAAGGTGTGGATCACTGACAGCACCTCTTTCTGATGGGCAATATCCAGCGCGGAGGTCGGTTCATCCAGTAATAAACAGTGGCTGCCCTGAACCACGCACATGGCAATCCACGCTCGCTGCCGTTCCCCCCCGGACAGACTCTCCACCAGCTGGTCACTGGCACGGGTGAGATCGACACTGGCAATCGCACGGGCAATCGCGTCATGATCCTCATGGCGCATTTTTCCCAGCGCGCCATGCCAGGCATAACGCCCGAGCCCGACCAGCTCTTTTACGGTCATTCCTTCCGCCACCGGCAGACTCTGGGGCAGATAGGCCACCTGACGGGCAAACTCCCTGGCCCCCCAGTCAGATAAGGGTTTGCCATGCCAGCGGATCTCTCCGGCGGAAGGCGTACTCTGCCGGCTGAGCAGTTTAATCAGGGTAGATTTTCCGGAGCCATTATGGCCAATCAATCCCGTGACCCGCTGTGGTGAAAACTGCAGGTTCAGGGGGCGGAGTAATTGCCGCTGTTCAATACTGACTTGTGCCTGAAAAAGGCCGAATGTTGCCGCACTGGCAAGGGTATCCTGACTGTTCACATTTTTTCTCATCGGATTAACTGTTTTCGCTTTTCAGCAGCGGACAGGACGGGCACTTCTGATGCCCGTCGAGCCGGAAAATCAGACAACAGTGGCGGCGTTGCTGGCGCGGAGAGCCGTCCGGCCCGCTCAGGGTGCGTAACGGCGCATATAAGCGGTTGACCTGGCCGTCTGGCAGGCGGGGCATGGCGAATAACGCCTCCAGCAACTGTACATCCGCCTGTTTTTCGGCAGCCCGCTGCATTCCCTGCCATAGTCTGACCGCCGCATTACTCCAGAATACGGTCAGATTATGTCCGGCAAAGGTGGCCAGTGTCTGACATACGGGATCAATAAACTGGCTGATCAGCTGTTCCAGCTGCTGTTGCTGCCTGTCGAGGGGTAACTGCGGCCCCGGGGCACCGGCATTCAGCCAGGTCTCCGGGTATCCGTGGTGGTTAAGTTGTAGCTGTCCGTTGAATTCCCATAACGGGCTGGCCCGCTGCTCGCAACACAGCCTCACGGCCCAGTTGATCAGCGTATCGGCAAACAGCCAGTGCGACCACAGGGACAGCCATGCGGCTTTTTCCGACGGGGAATACTGTTGCCAGACGGCGGGCAGCCATGCACCAAAGGCGTCCGGCTGACAAAGGATCCTGGCAGGAACGCCGCTAAACGGCAGTTCAGCCGTAGTATCGGTGACTGACATGGCAAAATTTCCACTGCTGACAATAAAATTCCTGGAATAATAATGCAAATGATAAAGAGTTACATTATTATCCTGCGTTTTGTAGCATTTTTCCGGTAACAGTCAGCGGCAGACATCCGCGAGCTGTACCGGTTTACCAGACAAACCAGGCAGAAAAATGAAAATGAGTGGCAGTAGTTTCACACCCGGTCTGCTCCGCCAGGCCATCCTGATGGCACTTCTTCCGGTCAGTAGTTATGCCCTTGGGGCAGGCCATCCCCCGGGGGATGAAGCCGGAACCGGCAATAATACCTTGCTGGTTACCGCCAGACCGGGGGCAGACACCAATAATGGTCAGGATCCACTGCCGGCATTTCTGGACGGTGGTATTGCCAATGGCGCACGGCTGGGGGTACTGGGGGAACAGAAAGCCCTTGATGTTCCCTTTAATGTGATCAGCTACACCTCAACACTGATAGACAGTCAGCAGGCCCGTACTTTGCAGGATGTGGTAAAAAATGATGCATCGGTGCAGAACGTACGTGGTTATGGCAATTTCTCTCAGGGATTCCGTATCCGCGGGTTTGACCTGCTGGGTGATGATATTGCCCTTAATGGCCTGTACGGGATCCTGCCACGGCAAATTCTTCCTCTGGAAGACGTTGAGCGGGTAGAAATTATTAAAGGTTCCACTGCCTTTATGAATGGTGTCCCTGCCGCAGGGAGCGGTGCCGGGGGCAATATTAATATCGAATCTAAACACGCCACCAGTACGCCGGTCCGGCGTATCAGCGTCGATTATACCTCCCGCCAGCAACCCGGGGTCAGTGCCGATATTGGTCAGCGTTTCGGTGACCGGGACCAGTTTGGTATCCGTGCTAACCTGGTACAGCGCGAAGGTGAAACACAGATTCACCGTGAGAAAGATCGTACCACTGCCGCTTTTCTCGGCCTTGATTACCATGGCGATAAACTGGAGAGTTCACTGGATCTGGGGTACGTAAAATCGACGATCCATAATGGCCGGGCAGGTATCCGGCTGGCGAAGGGGATGACCGAAGTCCCTGATGCGCCGGATCCGCGCACTAACTACGGGCAGTCATGGAGTTACGCAAATTTAACCACCCGTTATGCCTTACTGAAAAATGACTACCACCTGACACCGGACTGGGTATTCTACAGTGCTATCGGGGCTAACCATACCAATGAATGGTCGGCCAGCGGGTCGCCGGTAGTATCAGACCTGAACGGGGATTCCACGATGAGCCGTCTGGATACTCATTACTCTGCCGATACAGTGGCCGGTATGGCCGGGGTCCGCGGGAAATTCCGCACCGGTGATGTCAGCCATCAGGTTAACCTCGGTTATTCCGGTATCTATAATCGGGCAGGCAGCGCCTATCTGATGTCGGGAACTTTCACCGGACCGAATATCTATAACCCTTCGCCGGTAACTGCCGGGCCGATGATTTATTCCGGCGGTAATATGTCGGCACCTTCCGTACGCAGCCGTACCGTCAATAACGGCATTTCCCTGTCAGATACGCTCGGGATACTCGACGACCGCCTGTTATTCACGGCCGGTGCCCGCTACCAGAAACTGCGGGTACGTAACTACCAATACAGTGGTGCGGAAGATACGGCCAGTGCATTTGATGCCCATCGCTGGTCACCGGTCTATGGTGTGGTATGGAAAGCACAGGACTGGCTGTCTCTGTACGCAAACCATACGGAAGGTCTGCAGGCGGCAGCCGTTGCCCCGTCAAATGCGGTGAATGCAGGCCAGGTGCCGGGTATCGGACGTACGCGACAGAACGAAGTCGGGGTTAAAGTACAGCGCGGCACCTTTGGCGGAAACCTGGCCCTGTTTGATATGCGTAAGATGGCGGGCCGTCTGGACAGTGACCAGGTATATCGTCTGACCGGTGAACAGCGTAATCAGGGCATTGAAGTCAATATCTTCGGTGAGCCGATCCTTGGCTGGCGGGTGAATGCCGGCAGCAGCTGGCTGAAACCGGTTATGCACAATACCAGCGACGGATCCAATGGTAAGGATGCTGTAGGCGTACCGCGTAATCAATGGACACTGGGTTCTGAATGGGATATTCCGGGCGTACAGGGCGTCACCTTATCGGGCACCCTGGTGCATACCAGCCGCCAGTATTACGATGTGGCCAATACTATGCCGATACCGGCCTGGACCCGTCTGGACCTCGGGGTACAGTATGTGACCTCACTGCAGGAGACCCGTGTAACCTGGCGCGCCGGGCTGGAAAACGTCACCAACAGAAAATACTGGCAAACCGTCGGTCAGAGTAATGGTTATCTGACCCAGGGGGATCCGCGAACCCTTAAATTATCAATGAGTGTCGATTTCTGATCACTCCCGTTGTTCCTCAGCCCCTGTCCGCCGGCCAGTCCGGCGGCCATTTTTACAGTGAACTATGTCGCTACTACGATCGATTCTGAAACAGCATTTGCTGGCTATCGGCGGAATTATTCTGCTTAACCTGACCAGTGCCTGTCTGGGTATTTTTACCATTGCTTATATTAATCAGACCCTGGCCGATGAAAGCTCGTTATATACCGGGCTGAGCAAGCTGACCGGGCTGCTGATCCTGCTGTTACTGATTACGCTGGCAGCACAGTGGGGACTGACGGCGCTGGGGCATCATTTTATCTGGCAGAAACGCAGCCGGATCATCCGGCAAATGATGGCCACACCACTGGATAAGTTAGAGCAACAGGGGGACGGTGAGTTACTGTCTCTGCTGGGGCCGGATATTCGTAATATCACCCTGGCTTTTGTCCGTCTGCCTGAATTAATTCAGGGAGTCGTGCTGGGCGGGGTGGCGATCGGCTATCTCGGCTATTTATCCCTGCCTGTATCAGGGATAGTGATTATCTGGATGGGGCTGACTTTTTATACCGGTTACCGGATGGTGGCTAAGGTCTATCATCATATCCGCCATGTCCGTGACTATGAGAGCCAGTTGCAGGAGGTCTTCCAGGTGGTTATCCACGGTAAAAAAGAACTGAGCCTGAATCCGGCCAGGGCCCGGCACTTTTATGACCATGATTATCAGCAGGCGGCCCTCGGCTACCGGCAGCATATTATCCGCGCCGACAGTTTTCATATTTCGGCGATTAACTGGTCAAATATCATGATGCTCGGGCTAATCGGGCTGATTTTCCTGGCGTCCCGGTCGCTGGGATGGATCTCCGCCACCACAGCCACATCTTTCTCCCTGACCGTATTATTTTTACGCTCTCCGTTGCTACAGGCGATTGGTGCCTGGCCGACGTTGCTGAGTGGGGAACTGGCCTGGCAAAAAATCAACCAGATATTCCCCGACCGGGCGACGACTGAGCCGCCGCCTGCTACGGCGATCCCTGCCGACTGGCAGATCCTGCGCTGGGAAAATCTCAGCTGGTATTACCCGCAGAGCGGGTTCCGGGTGGGTCCGGTGAATGCCACTCTCAGACGCGGGGAAATTGTATTTATTATCGGTGCCAATGGCTCCGGGAAATCGACCCTTAGTCAGATGCTGGCCGGTTTGTATAAAGATCCTCAGGCGAAAGTCTGGCTGGATAATCAGCCGCTGGACAATACAGGGTTAAAATCTCTGTTTTCGGTGGTATTTACCCGGCCTTATCTGTTTAAAACCCTGTTTGTTGAACCACAGCCGGAGGATCAGGCCCTGACAGAACAGTGGCTGGAAAAAATGCAGCTGGGGGAGAAAATTTATGTCAAGGATCACCAGCTGAGTACGCTGGAACTGTCTCAGGGGCAAAAAAAACGAGTGGCATTGTTACTGGCGCTGGCGGAAAAGCGCGATATTTTGTTTCTTGATGAGTGGGCTGCCGAACAGGATCCCCAGTTCCGGCGCTATTTCTATCGTGAATTGTTGCCGTGGTTAGTGTCGCAGGGCAAAACCCTGCTGATTATCAGTCATGATGATGATTACTTTGATGTCGCAGACCGGGTCCTGCAGATGCAGCAGGGACAGCTTATGGAACTGTCCGCAGCACAGCGGCGGCAGGCTGCCAGAGAGGTACTTGCACAGCCGGTTCAGGGCGGATAAATAAACAGGGGCTGCGCGGGCAGCCCCCGGGAAAGTGACCCGTATCAGCGTTTTTTACGACGGGATCGCCGCACAACACCAGCGATAATCAGCCCGGCAACAATCACCACGGCAGCGATCATTCCGCCCCTGGCTATCGACAACAGCGGGGACGGTGCACCTCCTGCCCGCAGTACTGCGACCCGTTGCGGACTGGTCTGTACCTCCCTGTCACCGAAGGTGCTGAAGATATAATTAACCAGTGTCGAGATTTGCTGATCATTCATACTGCTGCTGAATGACGGCATAGCCTGTCCGTGGTCAGGGGTTAATCCGTCGAGAATCGCCATTACCGCATTATCAGCCACCGGATGCTGCAGCGCCGCATTGCCGTACAGCGCCGGCAATCCGCGGCTGCCCTGGCCCGATAACTGATGGCAGGTTGCACAGTGTTCTGAATAAAGCTGAGCCCCCGGTGAGGCACTGTCGTTCATCAGCGCCAGCTCAGAGACTCGCGGCGGGCTGGCAGGTAACCGGCCCGGCGCGGCATTCTCCGGCTGAGGTGTAGTGGCGCGAATATAGGTCACGATGGCATTAATATCGCTGGCTGACAGTCGGCTAAAGCTTTTATTAATCGCTTCCAGCATCGGACCACCCGCCTGTGAACCGGTCGGTGAATGGCCGGCAGACAGATAGCTGGCCAAATCACTGGCAGACCAGTGACCGATACCGGCATGCATATCCGGGGTGATATTCGGGGCAAACCAGGTACCGAGCGAAGCACCGGCCAGCGCCTGACCCTGTTTCTCGGCCATCAGGGCATTGCGCGGGGTATGGCAGGTTGAACAGTGGGCCAGTCCCTGTACCAGGTAAGCCCCGCGGTTCCAGGCCGCAGACTGACTGCTGTCCTCAGTATAAGGCTTATCCCCCGCAAACAGCAGATTCCACCCGGCCATGGAAAAACGGATATTGAACGGGAACGGCAAGTCGGTGGCCCGGGTTTTTTGATCGACCGGAGCCACAGCCTGCATAAAGTATGCATACAGGGCCTGCATATCCTGATCGGTGATTCTGGCATAAGAGGTATAAGGCATTGCCGGGTACAGGCGGGCACCGTCTTTTCTGATGCCCTGGCGCACTGCTTTTTCGAAATCGGCCAGTGAATAGTCACCGATACCGTCAGTTTTCGACGGGGTGATATTGGTCGATATAATTTTACCGATTGGGGTGGCTATCGCCAGCCCGCCGGCAAAAGGCTTACCGCCATCGGTCGTGTGACAAGCGGCACAGTCCCCGGCGACAGCCAAATATTGCCCTTTTTCAACCAGCCGTTGTCCGGCACTATCTTCCGCAAAGGCGGTGCTGGTCAGCACCAGCCCGCTGAGCGCAGCCGCAATGCTCAGAGAAAGCAATCTTTTCATCGGCGATCCCCTCAGAGTTTGCCAAGAATGGCGTCAGCAGTACGTAAACCGAGCGCACAGGCAGTCAGCGTTGAGTTGGCTGTTGCCACTGTCGGCATCACCCCGGTAGAAACCATGTACAGATTATCGAATTCCCAGGCTTTTCCTGTCGGGTCAGTCACTGAGGTTTTTTCATCGTGGCCCATGGCCAGGGTGCCGGTAATATGCTGGTTATTACTGTAAACGCCGGGCGGTGAATAGCGGACATCCGTGGCACCCAGCAGACTGGCAATTTCTGCGTACACTTTCAGGGAGTGCTGCATACCTCTTTCGATATACCCGTCATAGGAATAAGAGAATGCCGGTACCGGTAAGCCCAGAGCATCTTTTTTACGGGTACTGAGCATGGTGCGGTTATCAGGATCTGGTAATTGTTCGAGCACGTTTTTAATACTCAGTTCATGGGATGCACGGTAGACAATGGCATTATCGAGGTCTGCGCCGGTCAGTCCTTCTTTAATTGCCCCGGCAGTGACTCCGGCAACCCGTGATGAGTTAGAAATATCAATACGGAATGCGGCCGATTCGGAACGGAATGCACCGTCACGTAATTGCTGAATAGATGACGGGCTCATCGGGCCCCGGCCCGGCCAGAGTGGCTCATCCACATAAAAGGTGGCAGAGTTTGAGGGATGATCCATCAGGTTACGCCCCAGCTGATCATAGTTATTACACAGACCCCGGGGGTTTTTATCATCTGCCGACAGCATCAGGATACGCGGTATTTCTATCGCATTTGCGGCCATCACAAAAACGTCCGCGGTCACCCGATGGGATTGTTTATTCCAGTCGTAGTAATGCAGCGCGGTGATTTTGCCGTGACCGTTGTGTTCAAGTTTATAGACCACCGCCTGCGGAATCAGCTCTACTCCGGCTATTTCTGCCGCTGTGGCGGCGATCCCCCCGTGATACTGTGCATCAATCGGGCAAACCGGCATACAGTTGTTGTTACCGCAACACTGGGGACGGCCATCATAAGGAACCGAATTACGGCCGGTGGTATTGGTCAGCACTTCGTAACGGGGGGCCAGACGTGCGGTCACCCGCTGTTCAAGGTAAGACATGGTAACGCCCGGCATCGGGTAAGGGTGCCGGCGTGGTGAATATTTAGCCATAGCGTCCGGGCCGGAGACTCCCCACAGCAGTTCCGCTTCGTAATAGTAGGGTTCCAGGTCCTCGTAACTGATCGGCCAGTCGCGGCCGACGCCGTACAGGGATTTCAGACGGAAATCGTTGGGTAACAAGCGCCAGGCTTGTGCTGCCCAGTGCCAGCTGGTACCGCCGACGACCCTCAGATATTCCGGCTTATAAGCTTTCGGCCCGGTCTGGTCCAGGTAGCCGTTATCTTCCGGTTTATAGTCGGGGAACGGGGCGATTTCTGAATTCGGGTAAGGGGCGATAAAATCGTCTTTACGGGCCGAGTGGCGAAAATTATTGACGATTTGATCACGCTGGATGCGCGGGCCGGCTTCCAGCATCAGGACCTTGCGACCGGCCAGCGCCAGTTTTCGGGCGGTCAGGGAACCGACAACACCGGAGCCGACCACAACGATATCGGCAGAAATAGTTTCAGACATTCTGATCACTTCTCACAGGATAAAATTTAACAGTTCACCGGCAGGGCCGGTTAAAAAGGTCTGGCCGCCCAGCTGCCATAAGCGCCATAGGCGTAAGTCGGGGGGTTAAGCACCGCGGCAACCTGCTGGTTTGCCAGGTCATCAACGTACGCCACACAAATGGCTTTATCACCGCTTCCGGCAATCCCCAGGTACCAGCCCGTCAGGATCAGCGCCGGTAAGTCAGCCAGATCGGTCACACGACTGTCGGCGGCCAGCCGCGTTTTCAGGGCCGCTGCAGGGACTGAATTCTGAGTGACCCACTGTTTCAGACGTGACAGACGTTGCGGGAACTGGCTATCAATGTGGCTGAAAGCAGCAAACAGCGCGCGACTGTATTCTGCAGGCAGAGTGTTACGGCCGGTTAACAGCATGGAGATATCACTAAAGTCGCTATTGTCAGGTGTGTCGGCGAAAGCCGGTAGTATCGCTGACGGTAGCAGTGATGTGGCAGCCAGCGCGCCCATTCCCTGCAATATTCGCCTGCGCGATATCTTATTAAACATATCAATCATTCACATTTCCTGATGTTATTTATAGTGTTCAGCAAAGGGTGTAACCACGACATTGTTATTCCAGTGACAAAAAATAGTGATCATCACAATGATAACGCCGGTAAGTATAATCATCTGGTTAACTATTATGTACAGGATATTTAACAGGTGCCGGAGAGTGTCCGGCAGCGTTACCGGACGGGATTATCTTTTTGTGGTAGCGTTTACACTCGATGTTTTATCAGGGTTAATAAAAATAAAAAGCCAAATCAAGATGTTGTATATTTTTGAACCAAAAAACAAAAATGTCTCATTTATGTTAATTTTTCTGCATTGGCCTGATAAAGAGTAATGTAACAAAGTAATACTCTTTTTAAGGTTACCGGTAACATTATCTTGCTGTCAGCCGGTATCTGGCGATGAGCCGGTCATCAGAATCATGACTTTCATCGACGGACTGTCAGTGATCTGAAAGTTAATTATGATTAAGTATTTATCGGGCCCTGATATGCTGTTGATGATGCAAACACAACCTATAAAAAGAGAGATACACTATGTCTGATGTTGTTATCCCGGCGATTAAACAGTATGAAGAGGAGATGATCGCTATCCGTCGTCATCTGCACGCTCACCCGGAACTCAGTCTGCAGGAATTTGAGACCAGCCAGTTTGTCGCTGAAAAACTGACGGAATGGGGCTACCGGGTGACGCGGGAAATAGGTAAAACCGGGCTGGTGGGGACGCTGAGCAAAGGGCATTCGGCGAAATCTATCGGCCTGCGTGCTGATATGGATGCCTTGCCGATCCAGGAAACCACCGGACTGAGTTATGCCAGTCAGCATCCCGGTAAGATGCATGCCTGTGGTCATGATGGCCATACTACCATTTTACTGTCCGCAGCCAGATATCTGGCCAGTGATGAATGCCGGTTTGATGGTACGGTACATGTGATTTTTCAGCCTGCGGAAGAAGCGATTGGCGGCGCTGATTTGATGATTCAGGACGGATTGTTTGAGCGTTTCCCCTGCGATGCTATCTATGCATTACATAACCGTCCCGGGCTGCCGGCCGGAAAATTTGGTTTCTATGCCGGTCATTTTATGGCCTCGGCTGATACGGTAAAGATCACTCTGCAGGGTAAAGGCGGGCACGGGGCTCACCCGGAAAACACCGTCGACCCGCTGGTGGCCGCCGCCGCGCTGATTATGTCATTACAGACCATTGTCTCGCGTAATGTCACTCCGGGAGAGACGGCGATTGTCACCGTCGGGATGTTGCATGCGGGAGTGGCGTCCAATGTTATTCCCGAAACTGCGGAGATGGAACTGACGGTACGGGCAATGAAACCGGAGGTCAGGGAACTGCTGATCCGCCGTATTCATGAAATCAGTGAACTGACAGCCCGGAGCTACGGTGCCAGGGCGACCCTGCAGGTCTGTGAGTCTTACCCGGTACTGACCAATAGTGCGCAGCACACGGCTGACGCTAAAGCGCTGGCGATTGAAGTCTTTGGCCGCGATGCAGTGGAAGACAATATTATTCCATCCACCGGCAGCGAAGACTTTTCCTTTATGCTGGAAAAACGTCCGGGGTGTTATTTTCTGCTGGGAAATGACAGCCCGCAGGGGCAGGGCTGTTCACTGCATAACCCGGGGTATGACTTTAATGACCAGATTATTTCTGCGGGGGCGTCTTTCTTCGTCAGGCTGGTACAACGGCATTGCTGCTGAGAGGTAAGCCGATAAGGGCTCTCCCCGGTACGGATACCGGGGAAAGACTTACTGTGGCGGATAGACGCTGAAGGTAAAATACTTTTTTTCGATACGCGCATATTCACCGCTTTTATGGATCGCGGCGATAGCATTATTAATTAAGGTCAGACGGGCAGTATCACCTTGACGTAAGCCGATCCCGGAACCCTGCCCGAAAAACACCTTATCTTCCGGCTGTGCACTGACAGAATAACCTTTCCCCTGCGGTGTTTTCAGAAAACCGTTATCTGCGGTGACGGCATCTGTCAGGGTGCCGTCCAGCCGGCCGGCAACCAGATCCGGGTAGATTGCATCCTGATTAGGATAGGAGACGACCTGTACCCCGGCCGGGGCCCATTTTGCTTTTGCCCAGGCTTCCTGGGTGGTTCCCTGGGCAACCCCGATAGTTTTTCCTTTCAGCGTTGCCAGGTCATCGGTGATATGGCTACCGTCAGCCACCACCAGTGCATTCGGTGTATGATAAATCATGTCCGAGAAAGCAATTTGTTGCTGGCGTTTCTCGGTACGGGACATAGAAGAGAGGATGGCATCAAATTTTTTCGCTTGCAGTGCCGGAATCAAACCGTCGAAGCTGAGCTCTGTCCATTGGCAGGTCACCTGTGCCTGTTTACAGATAGCGTTACCGAGATCAATATCGAATCCCTGTAATTTGCCTTCTGCTGTTTTAAATTCAAAGGGCGGAAAGGTGGGATCCACGGCAAAGCGCAATACGTCAGCAGCGCTGGCAATACCGCTGATACCTAACAAACCGGCCAGCCCACAGGCAGAAATGATTTTTTTCACTGATGATTACCTTATTAATTATAATACCCTGTTATCCGGCAACCGGAGGTTACCCGGCCCTGTATTCTTAATTCTGCTGCAGTCTGTCCTCTGCAACCTGTATTTCAATAACAGAACAGAAAGTAACGGTCAACAGGGATTAAGCGCAATCAGAACAGGGGGAGAGCATCGGCTGACGCAATAAATATGAGCGGTAAATCCCCGCATAGACAACGTGCCGCCTGAGTGCGTTTTGCCCTGCGGAACAGACTGCCAGGAATACGCTCGTGCGCTTTGCACTTATTCGCCACCGTGTTCAGCCAGGCGAAACGGCAGAGAGCGGGCTGACTTTTTATACCCTGTATATACACCTGTGCCCTGGCTGGCTTACCCGCAGCAGGACAGCACGCTGTTCAGGGTGGCTGACGGGCAGCACCTGAAGGCGTATGTGGATAAATCCCGGCAACGGGCGGCAGTATGTGCACAAATCTCAGGTTAAAACTTTAGAAGGTAAGTTGACTTACAACGCTGAAGGAAATGATATTTCATCATCTCTATATGATAGCCGGGTTATTCACTGGACGGGTAATGATCTTTCAGGCGTAATACCTGGTCGTGGTTATGATATGGGGGGACGTACTGAGAACGATGTATATAATGATATGATTGCATCAGGCATACCTAACCCTCAGGCTGTTAAAATATCAAAATGCGCAGGACTTAAAGGCGTTGCTGCTCGTGATCATGTAAGTACTGTTCATTCTGCATATATAAATGATGAATCTTTAAAGCAGGCGTTAGTAAACAACATTAAAACGTCCCAGAGGGATTGGATTAAATTCAGGGATTCTGATTGTAAGTTATACTCATTCCAGATAGATAACAAAAGCCCGGCATATCAAACGACCGTCAATCAGTGTGTTGCAAAAATGTCAGAAACCAGAGGGGAAGAGTTGGCTGAGCTTTCTGGCAACATGTAAGCTATGGAAATAAATTTTAAAAGGGTCTTTCTGAGATCCTTTTTTATGTTTTTAACTTCCATATCCCGCTCTTTTTGTAAAATGTCGTATTTTGCAGCTTCGCTCCCATTGGGAAAAAATGTTGGACCTTGTTATGCCTGCGGGTCTTGAGCGGAGTGCTTCACATGCATAGCACTCCACTCTGTCTAAAAAACACCCTTAACGCAGGATGTTTTCCGTTTTCCGGCCAGAACCCGGACAGCTTCTTTTTAGTGCATTCCTTCTGCGGTTGCATTATTTTGGTGTTTTTATCAAATCATTTAAAAACAGCAGGTTATATTTATTCTTTGCGATTGATTTCAAATTTATCGTCTGTTCGGCAGGAAATTTTTTTCCGTCCCCGTTAAACGCATTTTATTTCGCAAAATATCTGGCACGCATTCTGCATTATCCAGTCAGACGGTATTTTCATTGTTTGTACTGCATGACTGAATAAGGTGTGTCTATGTTAAGTTTCGACCCGAATAAGGTTGAGTTCAGCACCGGGAATTATATTGACGGACAGTATTGTCATAAAAACCAGGGGCAGATTCCGGTACACCGGCCATCTGACGGACAAAGCTATGCCGATATTCCGGAAAGCGGTGCACAGGTGGTTGCTCAGGCGGTTGAAATAGCGGAACAGCAACGTATCCGCAGCGGCTGGTCAGAAGCATCGCCACGTCAGCGCGGGGCGGTATTACGCCGCTGGGCCGATTTAATTGAAGCCGATGCGCCTTATCTTGGCCAGCTCGAAGCTCTGGGATCAACACGGCCGATCAGCGACGTGATTCATCACGAAATTCCCTTTACGGCAGAAGCGATCCGTTTTTACGGCGAATGTGCGGATAAATACAGCGGTGACCTGTTACCGACCCGTAAAGACAGCCTCGGGATGCTGGTGCCTGAACCTTACGGGGTGGTCGGGGCGATTACTCCGTGGAACTTCCCGTTATCGATGGCGTCGTGGAAATGCGGACCGGCGCTGGCGGCGGGCAACGGGGTGGTGCTGAAACCTTCAGAACTGACGCCATTTTCCACCCTGCGGCTGGCCGAATTGGCAGTACAGGCCGGCCTGCCTGCCGGGGTACTGAATATTGTTCAGGGCAGCGGCAGGCATACCGGCAGTGCACTGGTGAAACATCCGCAGGTCCGCAAGGTTTCCTTTACCGGTTCGACGGCGACCGGGGCGCAAATCATGAGTGACGCCGGATTTAATGGTATGAAGCCTGTCACCCTCGAACTGGGCGGTAAAAGCCCGCAACTGGTCTTTAACGATGCCGGTGACCCGGCAGAGGTGGCCGCGCGGATCCTGCGCGGATTTACCGCCAATGGCGGCCAGGCCTGTGTTGCCGGAACACGGCTGGTTGTGCAGCGTGGTATCGCCCCGGCACTGATCGATCATCTGCTGCAGTTATGTCAGTCATTCCGTCCCGCCAATACCTGGCAGGGATCCTGCCAATACTCCCCGTTAATCGACCAGCGTCAGGGCGAGAAAGTGCAGCGTCTGGTGCAGCAGTGTTGTGAACAGGGCGGGGAAATTCTGACCGGCGGCCAGCGCTTTGCCGGGACAGAACAGGGCTGGTTCTGGCAGCCAACCCTGCTGAGCGGCGTGGCAGCGGATAACTGTGCGGTGCAGGAAGAGATTTTTGGTCCGGTACTGACGGTGCAGTATTTCGATGACGAAGATGAAGGGATCGCCCTGGCACAGCATGAAACCTATGGCCTGTGTGCCGGAGTACATACCCTCAGTTTACCGGTGGCGATGCGGGCCATGCAGTCGCTGAATGCGGGCACCGTATGGATTAACCGTTATGGCCGCAGTGGTGACTTTATTATTCCGACCGGCGGATTTATGGGGTCGGGTATCGGTAAAGATCTGGGACGTCAGGCTTTCCAGGCCTGTCAGCGCCAGAAAAGTGTACTGATCGATTTTTAGTTCTGTCTGTTAACGGAGACCACGCTATGCCTGTGTTTACCCCGAAGTTTATTACCTTTGACTGCTACGGCACCCTGATTAATTTTGATATGGCAGGTGCCGCACGCCGCTGTTTTGCCGACCGGGTCGGGGCAGATGTTATGCCGGCCTTTATCAGCGACTTTGCCCGTTTTCGGTTAGATGAAGTGCTGGGAGCCTGGAAACCTTACTATGAGGTGGTCAGTAATGCCCTGCAAAGAGCCTGTCATAAATGGAAAGCCGAATGGCAACCGGCCGACAGTGATTTTATTTATGCCGACTGTAAAACCTGGACTGCACATCCGGATGTGCCCGGCGGGCTGCAAAAAATTGCCTCTGAGATCCCGTTAGTACTGCTGACCAACTCTATGAACGATTTGATACCCCACCATGTACCGCGGCTGGGGGCGCCGATATATATGACCATCACCGCCGAGGAGACCGGCGCTTACAAGCCGGCGATGCGTGGTTTTGAATATATGCTCGACAAACTGGGCTGCGGACCGGACCAGATCCTGCATGTTTCCTCCAGCCTGCGTTACGATCTGATGACCGCCCATGATCTGGGGATCACCCATAAAGTCTTCGTTAACCGCGGTCATGAACCCGGCTGTCCTGAATATGGTTACAGTGAAATTCAGGATATCAGCGAACTGCCCGCAATCGTCGGTCTGTGACAGGAGTGTAATCCCCATGAAACTGGAATCATTCTGGCAACACACCGCCCCGGAATTTCACGGGGGATGTCAGCAACCGTTACCCGCCAGGGCGGATGTGGTGGTGATCGGTGCCGGGTTCAGTGGCATCTCAGCGGCTCGTCAGCTCGCCCGCCAGGGACTGGAGGTGGTGGTGCTGGAAAGGGAGCAGGTGATGAGCCAGGCTTCCGGGCGGAACGGCGGCCACTGTAACAGTGGCGTGGCACAGAATTTTGCGGCACTGGTAGCAAAGAAAGGACTGGAGACCGCCACCAGATTTTACCGTGCTTACGATGATGCGGTCAGTTATGTGCAATCTCTGATCAGCGAAGAGTCTATCGATTGTGATTTCCGCCTGTGCGGCAAAATAAAACTGGCGAGTAAACCCGGCCATTTCGCCTCCCTGCAGTCAGCCGCCGAACTGATGCGCAAAACCGTCGATCCGGAGGTGGAATTACTCTCTGCCAGTGAGATCCGCGATGAAGTCGGCAGTGATGCTTTCCACGGGGGATTACTGCAAAGGCGTGGCGGGCAGATGCATATGGGCAAATTCGGGACCGGGCTGGCAGAGTCTGCCGCCAGCGCCGGGGCCCGGATTTTTGAACAGCACGAAGTCACCGGACTGACCCGGCTGGCAGGTTATCAGCACCGGGTGACTACGGCGCACGGCAGTATTGTTGCCGATAAAGTCCTGCTGACCTCCGGCTGTTCAAACCAGGGGCCTTTCCCGTGGTTTCAGCGGCGGATTGTGCCGGTCGGCAGTTTTATTATCACTACAGCCCCCCTGGCGGCACAGACCTTACAGCGTCTGTTGCCAAAAGACCGCACTTATGTCACCTCGATGAATATCGGTAATTATTTCCGTACCACCGCTGACCGGCGGCTGGTGTTTGGTGGCCGGGCCCGTTTCTCTGTCAGTAATCCCGCACAGGACCAGCGCAGCGGCGACATCCTGCGCACCTCAATGCAACGTCTGTTTCCGCAACTGGCAGATACGCCTGTCGACTATTGCTGGGGCGGGATGGTGGATATGAGCGCCGATCGGCTGCCCCATGCGGGTGAGCAGGACGGACTGTTTTACACCATGGGTTATAGCGGACACGGCACTCAGATGTCCGTATTGATGGGAAAAGTGATGGCAGACCTGATCAGCGGCGCCTCTGACAACAACCCATGGCAAAGCCATGGCTGGCCGGCGGTGCCGGGGTATTTTGGCAAGCCCTGGTTTCTGCCCCTGACCGGACTGTATTACCAAACGAAAGATCGCCTGTTCTGACAACAAAAATCGTGATGTGGAGAGGATCGGATGAAAAAAGATAACGGACAGTCCCTGAGTCATGTTCAGCTGAATAGCCTGCTGCAAAAGGGGTCTTTATCGCGGCGTAGTCTGCTGAAAATGTTATCTGCCGGGGCGGTACTCAGCAGCGGAATTATTGGTTTTCCTGAACTGGCCATCGCCGAAAGCGCTCCGCTAAAAGGCGGTAAAATGCGTGCGGCCATGTCCAACTCATCGGCCACTGATACTCTGGACCCGGCCAAAGCCAATAACAGTGCCGATTACACCCGCCAGTTTATGTTTTACAACGCCCTGACCGAAATTGATGATCAGCTGGTGGCAAAACCGGCACTGGCATCATCGGTGCATTCTGATGACGGCATCAGCTGGCAGATTACCCTGCGGCCGGGGGTCAGTTTCCACCACGGAAAATCCCTGACCGCAGACGATGTGGTCTGGTCGCTGGCCCGCCATAAAGACCCGGCGGTGGCGTCGAATGTGTTTGCCCTGGCACAGCAATTTAAAACTATTTCGGCGGTTAACCCTCAGCAAGTCTCGATTGTGCTGGAAGGCGCTAACGCACCTTGACCAGCTGGAACTGCTGGGGGTGTCTGACCAGGCGGCGCGGGTGAATGGCCTGATGTCCGGTGACCTGCATATCTGTTCAGCCATCAGTCCCGGCTATGCCCGACAGCTGAATGCCAGCGGCGGGCAGTGCAAAATTCTGGAGAGTAAGTCCGGGATGTATACGGACCTGATTATCCGTACCGATACGGCACCGGGCAGCAACCCTGATTTTGTGATGGCGATGAAGTATCTGCAGCCGCGTGAAATGATGGTGAAAACGGCCCTGCAGGGATACGGCACGGTCGCCAATGATACCCCGGTTCCGCCGTGGCACCCCCTGTATAACGCTGATCTGAAACCCCGGCCGGTCGATACAGATAAAGCCCGTTTTTACCTGAAAAAAGCGGGTATGGAAGGGGCCAGGGTGGAGGTTATTACCGCGCCGACCCTCGACGGTGCCATCGAAGGCGGCCTGATGATGCAAAACATCGCACAGCAGGCCGGACTGAACCTGAATGTACGGCGGGTGCCTTATGAAGGTTACTGGTCGGCCCACTGGATGAAAGATCCTGTCGGCTATGGGTCGATTAACCCGCGCCCGACGCTGGATCTCTCGTTTTCCCAGTTCTACCTGTCAGGGTCGGCCAATAACGAATCAAAATGGAAAAATCCGCAATTTGACCAGTTAGTGGTTGCAGCGCGCGGGGTGCAGGATCCGGTCAAACGCAAACAGATGTACGACGATATGCAGACGCTGATTTATGACCACTGCGGTACGCTGATCCCGATGTTTGTCAGTTCACTGGATGGCTACAGCAGCAAGGTTCAGGGGCTGAAAGCATGGCCTGCGGGAATGATGATGGGTTACCGCTTCCATGAGAATGTCTGGCTGTCTGCCTGAGTAAGGAGTGTGCGATGAACCGTTATATGTTGTTGCTGATTGCCCGGCGTATCGGGGCGGGACTGCTGACACTGGTTATTGTTTCGATGGTGGTGTTTTTTATCACCAGTTTATTACCGGGCGATGCCGCTCAGATGATCCTCGGGCAAAATGCCACACCGCAGACGGTTGCTGCATTGCGTCACCAACTTGGCCTGGACCAGCCATTACTGGTCCGCTATTACCACTGGTTTACCGGTCTGTTCTCCGGCAATTTCGGCATATCGTTTGCCAGCCGTATCCCGGTGGCACAGCTGATCGCCGCCCGTATCCCGGCGACCCTGGAACTGGCCGCGGCCACCAGCCTGGTGTCGGTGCCGCTGGCCCTGTTTATCGGCATTACCGCCGCCATGCAACGGGATAAGTGGCCGGATAAACTGCTGGTCAGCGGCACGATGGCGACCGTGGCGGTCCCGGAATTCCTGATTGCCACCGTGGCGGTGATGATTTTTGCGGTGCGTCTGCACTGGGTCCCTGCGATGTCGTTCGGCAGCCCTGAGCCGGGCATGCTCAGTTTTATTAACACCTATGCACTGCCGGTGCTGACCCTGTGCTGTGTACTGACAGCACAGATGGCCCGCATGACCCGTGCCGCCATTATCAGTCAGCTGGACAGTCCTTATATAGAAATGGCGATACTGAAAGGCGTCTCCCCGGTACGCGCCGTTATGCGCCATGCTTTACCTAATGCGGCCGGTGCCATCGCCAATGCCATCTCCCTGAGCCTGTCCTACCTGTTTGGCGGGGTGATCATTATCGAAAACATTTTCAACTATCCGGGGCTGGCCAGCCAGCTGGTGGATGCGGTCAGTAACCGTGACCTGCCGGTGGTACAAATCTGTGTGATGCTGTTTGCCGGTTGCTACCTGTTGTTATTGCTGCTGGCGGACATTGTCACTATCGCGTTTAACCCGAAATGGAGGGGCTGATGAGATATTTAAGCACAGCGTGGCATTTTTTTGTCGCCTTAACACCGGCAGGCCGTCTGGGGCTACTGGTGTCATTATTCTGGGTAGTGATCGCGATTGCCGGACAGGCACTGGCCCCGTATCCGGTGAATGATATCGGCGCCGGCCCTCTGTTCGGCGGTATGTCAGCCCATTACTGGCTGGGTACCGACTACCTGGGTCGCGATATCTTAAGCCGCATTATCGCCGGCAGCCGTTACTCCATCGGGCTGGCCCTGACTTCCGCAATACTGGCCAGCGTGATCGGCACCTTACTGGCCCTGCTGGCGGCAGTTTCCGGCAGCTGGCTGGAGGAAATCCTTGGCCGGATTAACGATGCGCTGCTGGTGCTGCCGGGTAAAGTGATGTCCCTGATGATCGTGGCAGTGTTTGGTTCTTCACTGCCAATGCTGATTATTACCGCCGTCTTTACCTACTGGCCGGGGGCGTACCGGATAGCTTTTGCACTGGCCAGCCAGTTGCGCAATATGGACTATGTGCGGGCCTCGGCATTGCGCGGCGAAAGTCGCTGGTATCTGGCAATCCATGAAATTTTACCGAATATGATCCATCCGATGCTGACCGACTTCGGCTTACGTTTTGTCTATATCGTGCTGTTGCTCAGTGGTCTGAGCTTTCTCGGGCTGGGTGTGCAGCCGCCTCAGGCCGACTGGGGCAGCCTGGTACGTGAAAATCTGCAGGGGCTGTTTGACGGTTCTCCGGCGATCCTGATGCCTGCGCTGGCCATTGCCAGCCTGACCATCGGCGTCAACCTGTTTATTGACAGCCTGCAAAATATGCGTCCGTTAGTGCGGGTTCAGGAGGGAGTATGACAGTGACTGTGTATCCGGCGACACCGCTGATTATGGCCGACGGCCTGCAGGTCAGTGCATTCAGTCAGGGGACTGAAACCGTACTGGTCAGTGATATTCATTTATCGGTGAAAAAAGGTGAAGTTCTGGCACTGATTGGTGAATCAGGATCGGGAAAAACAACGATCGCCATGGCACTGATGGGATATGCCCGCCACGGCTGCAGGATCACCGGCGGCAATATTCATGTGGCGGGCCGGGATGTGCGGGCCATGAGTGCCCCGCAGCTGCGCCAGTTCCGCGGTAACGATATCGCGTATATTGCCCAGAGTGCCGCATCGTCCTTTAACCCGGGGATGAAGATTATCGATCAGGTGACTGAGCCGGTACTGATCCACCGGCTGATGTCCCGCCAGCAGGCCAGACAGAAAGCCATCGCCCTGTTCCGCGAACTGGCATTACCCCGGCCAGAGACTATCGGTGAAGGTTATCCCCATCAGGTATCAGGCGGGCAGTTACAGCGGCTGATGACCGCAATGGCGCTGATGGCTGATCCTCAGGTAATTATCCTCGATGAACCGACCACCGCACTGGATGTCACCACTCAGGTCGAAGTACTGAAAGTGCTGCGTAATGTGGTGGCCCGCCGCGGTATGACGGCAGTTTATGTCAGCCATGATCTGGCGGTGGTGCCGCAGATGGCAGACCAGATTATGGTATTGCAGCAGGGCCGAATGATTGAGTCCGGCCCGACCGCACGGCTGCTGGGCCATGCCAGCGAACCCTATACTCACCAGTTAATGGATGCCGCGCGGCATCACCCCCGGCCGGGCCACTGGCAGCGCGACAGCAGGGATATCCATCCCTTGCTGGAAGTCCGTGACCTGGCCGTGGGCTACGGGGCGAGGAATAAACAGGGGTTGCCGAAAATCCGTATTCTGGAGCAGATCAACCTGCAGTTATGGCGCGGCCAGGCGATAGGCATTATCGGTGAGTCGGGTTCCGGAAAAACAACCCTTGCCCATGCGATTGCCGGGCTGAATCCTGCCTGGAATGGTCATCTGTTATTTAATCACCACTATATTTCCACGGATCTGCAGCAGCGCCAGCCGCAGGAGTTACGGCAGATCCAGTATGTTTTCCAGATGGCAGATACGGCACTGAATCCGGCCCACACGGTCGGCGAGATCCTTGGCCGTCCCCTGACATATTTCCGGCAGTTACACGGAGACGCGCTGGAGAGCGAGATTATCGCCTTACTGGCACTGGTAAAACTTCCTGCCACACTGCGTCACCGTAAACCGGCATCCTTGTCCGGCGGGCAGAAACAACGGGTCAGCCTCGCGCGGGCGCTGGCGGCCCGGCCGGAAATTATTATCTGTGATGAGGTCACCTCCGCGCTGGATACGGTCGTCGCTGCGGCAATCCTTGACCTGATTTCCGAGCTGCGGCGCAAGCTGAAATTATCGGTATTGTTTATCAGCCACGATATGCATGCGATCCGCGCGGTCTGTGATGAGATTGTGGTGATGAAACAGGGCCGGATTGTCACGCAACTGGCCAGTGACGATTATGACAAGCCTTCCGGCGAACTGTACTTTGAGCGCCTGAAACGGGCGGTACCTGAGTTACGCTGCGGCTGGCTGGATGAACACCGGGATACGCTGAAAGCGGAATAAAATAATTAACAGAGGATGGTCTTTATGCCTGCGCTTATTCAATACGTTCAGGACAGTCTGTATCTGCCGTCGTCGGCTGATGTGGTGATTATCGGTGGCGGTATTGCCGGGGCGGCAGCCTGCTGGGAACTGGCCCGCCAGGGGGTCAATGTCGTACTGCTGGAAAAAGGCTTGATCAGTGCTGAGCAGTCGAGCCGTAACTGGGGCTGGTGCCGTCAGCAGAACCGCGATGAACGTGAATTACCGCTGATTATTCATGCATTGCAACGCTGGCAGCAACTGAACCAGGAAACCGGTGAAGAGCTGGGGTTCCGTAAAACCGGTCTGGTGTATGCCACCCGTAATGAACAGGATATTGCGGCCTGGGATAACTGGGGGAAAATGGCGAAAAGCTATGATATTCGCAGTCAGATCCTCAATGCCTCACAGGCCAGAGCGCTGACCCCGGGCAGTACCACCGACTGGAAAGGCGGGGTTCATTCCCCCGACGATGGTCATGCAGAGCCCTCGATGGCGGCCCCGGGGCTGGTACGTGCGGCCATCAGAAAAGGGGCTCAGGTTTTTCAGCAATGTGCCGTGCGTGGACTGGATATCAGCGCCGGGCGGGTCAGTGGTGTAGTGACTGAGCGCGGAATAATAACAACCTCGCGTGTTATCTGTGCCGCCGGGACCTGGACATCCATGTTTTGTCGCCGTCACGGCATTGATTTACCGCTGGGGAATGTGATTGGCAGTGCTTTCCGCACTTTGCCGGTAAAGCAGGTGATCAGTGCCCCGTTTTATACGGACAGTTTCGCCTGCCGTCCGCAGCTGGATGGCGGTTATACCGTCTCCGTTTCGGGCCGCGGCCGTCTTGAACCGGGCTTTCAGGGGCTGAAATATGCCCGTCAGTTCTACAGTACTTTCAACGCACGGCGTCACAATCTGACGGTCAGTCCCGGAATTATGCCGTTTATCCGCGGGCCTGAGGCCCTGGCCCGCTGGTCAATGGAGGGTGTTTCCCCGTTTGAAAAAGTAAGGATCCTCGATCCGGCTGCCGACCAGGCGATGGTTCAACAGGGGCTGACGGCGATGGTGCGCGAGTTTCCACAGCTGCAAGGGATTCAGGTCGCCCAGAGCTGGGGCGGGATGATAGACAGTACCCCGGACGCTATCCCGGTGATTTCACCGGTCGAAAAACTTCCGGGTTTGATTGTCTCCGCAGGCTATAGTGGTCACGGATTTGGTCTCGGGCCGGGTGCCGGACGGCTGGCGGCAGATTTAGCCACCGATGCGCCGCCGGTCGTTGATCCGACACCCTACCGTTATTCACGCTTAGTTGACGGCAGCGGACTGAATACCCCGGGAATGATGTAAGGAAAAGAGAATGACAATTGAACTACGTAGCATGCAGGAAACAGATTTAGCTCAGGGGTTCCGGCTGAGCCAGCAGGTCAGCTGGCCACACCGTTATCAGGACTGGCAACAGGCGCTTTCTCTGGGCGAAGGGGTGGTGGCTGAAAATCAGCATGGGGTGGTTGGCTGTGCGCTACTGTGGCAGTGGGGTGAAGCGCGCAGCACACTCGGGCTGGTGATTGTAGACCCGGCTTGCCAGGGGCAGGGGATCGGCAAGCAGCTGATGCAGGCATTACTGGAAAAAGCCGCTGGCGGAAATGTCCGGCTGCATGCCACCGAAATGGGTAAAGGTCTGTATCAGAAATACGGTTTTGTCGTGCAGTGCAGTGTTTTTCAGCACCAGACCGCACAGCTGCCGGAAATCAGCGCTCCCCGGCCTGATGCCACCGCCGGGGAAACTGTCCGTCCGCTGCGCAGGGAGGAGTTACCGGCACTGATCGAACAGGATTATCAGGCCCATGGCCTGTATCGTCCGGCATTGTGGCAGGATTTGTTACAGAGTGCCGACGCGCTGCTGGTGCTGGAAAACCCGGCCCGGCCGCTGGGATATATGGTGATACGTAAATTTGGTCGTGGCCATGTTATCGGCCCTATGCTGGCGGCGGATGAATCCAGCGCCAGAAAATTATTTGGTTATGCGGCGGCACAGCTGACCGGTCAGTTTGTCCGTATTGATACTTACGGTAATACAGCGTTTTCTGACTGGCTGTCAGAGTGTGGGTTACCGGTGGTGGATGCGCCACTGATGATGGTGCGGGGCACGCCCTGGCAACGTAAGCCAGAGGCGATGGCTGATTTCAGTTTTATGTCACAGGCGATGGGCTGATGAGTATTGTTTACCGTTCCGCGCCGCAACGCGGGCAAATCTGGCAGGCGTGGCTGGCAGAACATGCCGCCGATCTGCCCTTTTATCAGTGGCCGGAGACCGGTGATCCGCAACAGGTCCGCTATCTGGTGAGCTGGGATATTCCGGATAATCTGGCTCAGCGTTTCCCGAATCTGCAGGTTATTTTCTCGGTGGGTGCCGGGGCCGACCAGTTTACCTCAGAGGCGGTGCCGCCCGGGGTCAGTATTGTACGGATGATTGAACCCGGTCTGATGGATGATATGGCGGCTTATATTACCTTCTCGGTGGTGGCACTGCACCGCGGAATGCCCCGTTATCTTGAACAGCAGCGCCAGCAGCAATGGCTTAAACACCCTGCGCCGGCCGCGGCGGACTGCCGTGTCGGTATTCTCGGGCTGGGAAATCTGGGGCAGGCTGCCGCCCGGGTGCTGAACACACTGGGGTATTCCTGTGCCGGCTGGAGCCGTACGCCCAAGTCAGTCGCGGGTGTGACCAGTTATCACGGTGACCCGCAACTGGGCGAGTTCCTGCGGCAATGTCAGATACTGGTGTGTTTATTGCCGCTGACAGATCAGACCCGCGGCATACTCAGCCAGGCGCTATTTTCACAGTTACCGGACGGGGCCTGCCTGGTACATGCCGGGCGGGGGAAACAGCTTAACCATCAGCATCTGCTGGAGGCCCTCGACAGCGGCAAACTGAGCCGTGCGGTTATTGATGTGACTGAACCGGAACCACTGCCGGCCGGACATCCGTTCTGGCTGCATCCGAAGATCTGGCTGACACCGCATATTGCCAGCGAAACTCATGCAGAAAGCGCGGTAAAAGTGTTACTGGACAATATCCGTAACCACCAGCAGGGTAAGCCGATGAAGGGTGTTATTGATAAACAACGGGGGTACTGATGGATATTCAGAAATGGACCAGCGTCCGCCGTCAGCTGCACCAGCATCCGGAAACGGGGTTTGCTGAGGAAAAAACGGCGGCACGGATAGCAGAGTCTCTGCGCACGATGGGGATCTCCGTCGAACAAGGGATCGGTAAAACCGGCGTGGTCGGGCTATTACAGGGTAAACGCCCCGGCCAGCGGATGATCGGCCTGCGGGCGGATATGGATGCCCTGCCAATGCAGGAGCAGGGCAGCAGCGCCTGGGCGAGTAGCACTGCCGGGGTTGCCCATGCCTGCGGGCATGACGGCCACATTGTGATGTTGCTGGCCTGTGCCGAAACTCTGGCCAGAAACCCGGATTTTTCCGGCAGTGTGTGCTTTATTTTTCAGCCGGCAGAAGAGGGTCTGGCGGGGGCGAGGGCGATGATAGATGACGGCTTATTCAGCCGTTATCCCTGCGATGCAGTATACGCTATCCATAACTGGCCTGAATTACCCCTCGGAGAGTTACGTACCCGGCCGGGGCCGATGATGGCGGCCGCTGATCGTTTTGATATTACCTTATCCGGCGGTGGCGGCCATGCGGCTCAGCCGCATCTGAGCCCGGATACTCTGCTGGCAACCAGTGAACTGGTGGTGGCCCTGAACAGTCTGGTCCCCAGAACGCTGAACCCCCATGAGGCGGCATTACTGACAGTGACCCAAATACACGGCGGTACTTCGCACAATATGATCCCGGCAGCGGCCACCATCACAGGCACGGTCCGGACCTTTAGTCCGCAGGCAAGGGATACCCTTGAGCGGCAGCTGCGGCTGAAAACGGAACATATCAGCGCCGCCAGCGGGCTGCATGCAGAGATCCGTTACCACCGCTATTACCCGGCAACCTGTAACAGTCCGCGTGAAACCCGGCTGGCCCTGGCAGCCGCAGAACGGGCCGGTCTGATTGCTCAGCAGGCCGATTATCCGGCCCTGACCTCCGAAGATTTTTCTTTTATGTTGCAGGAAAAACCCGGGGCCTATGTCTGGCTGGGATCCGGTCCCGGTTATCCGTTACATCATCCCTGTTTTGACTTTAATGATCAGGCAATCCCTTACGGGGTGCGCTGGCTGTGTGAAGTGGTGTACGGGGAAAGTGACGGGCTGTAGTCAGGGCGGCCATTACAGCCCGTGTCCGCAGCAGTAATATTTCGCCAGAAAAGAAAGCGTGTTATCTCGTTACCGGCGGGCAGTTCTGCCGGACGGCAGGTGGTCGCATCAATGGGCCACAACAACCCCACTAATCACAGGAATCTACTATGAGCGATATAACAGCGGTAACCCATAATGATGTCTGGCTGGATCGGCGTCACAGGCATGTCCCCCGCGGGATAGTCACGGCACATCCTCTGGTGGTGGAAAGAGCCAGCGGCAGCGAAGTCTGGGATACGGAGGGTAACCGTTACCTGGATTTTGTCGGCGGTATCGGGGTACTGAATGTCGGGCATAATCACCCGGCGGTTAGCGCGGCGGTCACCCGTCAGCTGTCGAAGGTGTCTCATGCCTGCTTCCAGGTCGCCGCCTATCCGGGGTATATCAGTCTGGCAGAACGCCTGAATCAGCTGGTGGGCAAAGACACGGAGTGCCAGAGTGTGTTTTTTACCAGCGGCGCAGAAGCGGTTGAGAATGCAGTAAAAATTGCGCGGGCGGCGACGGGACGGCCGGGGATTATCGCCTTTGATGGTGCCTTTCATGGCCGCACATTGCTCGGTACCAGCCTGACCGGTATGAGCCAGCCGTATAAACAAAACTTCGGCCCTTTTGCTTCTGCCATCTATCGTTTGCCGTACCCGAATCCGTATCGTGACATCAGCTGGCAGCATTGTCTGAATGCGCTGGAGATGCTGTTTTCGGCACAGATCGTGCCGGAGCAGGTGGCGGCGATATTACTGGAACCGGTGCAGGGGGACGGTGGTTTTCTGCCGGCACCGCCGGCTTTTATGCAGGCATTGCGTAAAATTACCGAAAAACACGGCATCTTACTGATTTGTGATGAAGTTCAGACCGGATTCGGGCGGACGGGAAAAATGTTCGCCTTCGAACACGCAGACATTATGCCGGACCTGGTCACGGTTGCCAAAAGTCTCGGCGGCGGGCTGCCCATTTCCGGGGTGACCGGCCGTACTGAAATAATGAATGCCCCTCTGCCCGGCGGGCTGGGAGGGACCTACGGCGGAAATGCGCTGGCCTGTGCGGCCGCCCTGGCGGTACTGGATGTAATAGAACAGGAAGATTTACTGGCCCGCAGTCTCCGCCTCGGGCAGATGCTCCGCCAGCGGCTGGAACAGCTTGCCGGTAAATATGCCTGTATTGGTGAGGCGCGCGGGGTCGGTTTTATGCAGGCGGTGGAAATTATTGATCCGGACAGCGGAAAAGAAGACCCGGCCCTGACGCAGGCAATTCTGCAGGCGGCATTCAGCGAAGGACTGCTGCTGATTAAATGCGGGTTGCAGCGTAATGTGATCCGTTTTCTGGCACCGCTGGTGACCACCGATTCTCAGCTGGAGGAAGCCTTACATATTTTTGATATCGCGCTGGCGAAAGGGACCGGCCGGATTTGATGACGAAAAATTTTATCTGATAAACCACGCCATAGACGTAGCCATTTGCTATTAAGGCGTGGTATATCAGTTAATTAAGTTTCGTTGATCTCAGAGGGTATTATGAATGGTCTGCTAAAACTGGATAGACTGGATATCAGTATTCTTGCCCATCTGCAGAAAGACGGCCGGATCAGCAATGTGAACCTGGCGGAGGCGGTCGGCTTATCGCCAAGCCCTTGTCTGCAGAGGGTGAAACGTCTGGAGGCGGCCGGATTTATTGGCGGATATGAAGCCAGCCTGAATCTGGCCAAAATTACCGAATCTGTCAGTGTGTTTACCGAAGTGACACTGAATGGTCACCGGCGTGAAGACTTTCAGCGTTTCGAACACTGTCTGAGTCAGACTGACGAACTGATGGAATGCCACCTGATCACCGGAGGATATGACTATCTGCTGCGGTTTCTGACCCGCAGTATTGAGCATTACCAGGAGGTAATTGAGGGGCTGCTGGACGAGAATATCGGCATCGGCAAATACTTCAGTTATATTGTGATTAAATCACCGATCCTCAAAAAGAGTGTTCCCCTGTACAGCCTGCTGGAAAAAAGTGAATAGCCCCCGGACTGTCTGGCCTGATGGTCAGGGCAACAAAACACCGGAAGACCGCTCAGTCCCCCGGTAATTGTGGCAGAGTGTCAGCGATCGGCCGGGTAAATCAGTCCAGACCTTCGGTCAGCACCACCCGGTAGCGGGCCCCTTTCAGCCGGTGCAGCTTCGCCGCCTGATAAGCAGGGCTGTGGTACCAGTCACGGGCCGCAGCAGTGTCGGGAAATTTCAGTATCACGACACCTTCAGTGTCTGCACCTTCGAGGCTTTCTGCGGCACCGTAAAATGCCAGCGGCGTCAGAGGATGATCTCCGCGGGCAGCGCTGGCTTTTTCGGCATAGATATCCATTTCTGCCTGGTCGCAGGTCTGATCACGGATAAATACAATATAGGCGCTCATCTTATTGCCCTTTAATCGCTTTGATTAATTCACGGGCGGTTTCGGCAGAAGAGCCCGGGTTCTGCCCGGTGATCAGCAGACCGTCACGTACCACATAAGATGCCCAGTCCGGGCCTTTACTGTATTCGGCTCCCTTCTGTTTCAGCATATCTTCGACCAGGAAGGGCACCACATCGCTAAGCTGCACGGCATCTTCTTCACTGTTACTGAAACCGGTGGCCCGCAGTCCTTTAACCAGCGGCTGGCCATTGGCTTGTTTTGCATGACGCAGCACCCCCGGCGCGTGGCAGACCGCAGCCACCGGCCGGCCGGCTGCCAGTAATGTTTCGATAATACTGACTGAGCGGGTATCTTCGGCCAGATCCCATAACGGACCATGACCGCCCGGATAGAAGACCGCATCATAGTCGCTGGCGTTGACCTCAGACAGTCTGAGGGTGGTGGCCAGCTGTGCGGTTGCTTCGGCGTCTTTTTCGAAACGCCGGGTGTCGTCTGTCCGGAAATCAGGCAGGTTGCTTTTCGGGTCCAGCGGTGGTTGTCCGCCGGCCGGAGAACTGAGGGTCAGTGTGGCCCCGGCATCTTTAAAGACATAATAAGGCGCAGCCAGCTCTTCAAGCCAGAATCCTGTTTTTTCACCGGTGTTACCCAGTTTATCGTGGGAAGTCAGTACAATTAAAATATTCATCAATTTTTCTCCGGGGTTAGTGGTCACCGGCGACACGGATCACCAGCTTGCCGTAGTTGTTACCCTGTAACATGCCGCTGAAAGCCTGCGGGGCCTGTTCCAGCCCCTCAACAATATCTTCACGGTAATAAATCTTTTTCTGCCGCAGCCAGTCGCTCATCAGGGTCCGGAAGGCAGGGAAATGGGGGGCGTAGTCGTCAAAAATGATAAATCCCTGAATACGGATACGTTTTTTCAACAGTGTACCGATAAACTGCGGCAGACGGTCGGGACCGGCGGCGGCTGTATTGTCGTTGTAATGGGCGACCACACCACACAGGGGGATCCTTGCTTTGCTATTGAGTAGCGGCAGCACCGCATCGAACACCGCTCCGCCAACGTTTTCGAAGTAAATATCAATTCCGTCCGGGCAGGCGGCCTGTAATTGTTGCCGAAAGTCGGGTGCACGGTGATTCAGGCAGAGATCAAACCCGGCATTGACCACCGCATCACGGCATTTTTCATCACTGCCGGCAATGCCGACCACACGGCAGCCTTTCAGCTTACCTATCTGTCCGACGGTGCTGCCGACCGGCCCGGTTGCGGCAGCAACCACCAGGGTTTCACCGGCCACCGGCTGACCAATATCTGTCAGCCCCATCCAGGCGGTGAAGCCCGGCATGCCGGCCACGCCTAATGACAGGGAAGGGTGTTCAGGGTTGCTTCCCAGACTGACCACCCCCTGGCCGTCAGACAGGGCGTAATCCTGCCAGCCTGACCAGGCCATGACCCAGTCGTCTTTTTTAAATTCCGGGTGACGGGAACGGATAACCCGGCTGATGGTTCCGCCCACCATAACCTCACCGATAGCCACCGGCGGAGCGTAGGAAGGGGCATCACTCATCCGGCCACGCATATAAGGGTCGAGAGATAAATAGACGGTGCGCAGCAGGATCTGTCCTTCATCCGGCGCAGGGATCTCCGCATTTTCGAGGCGGAAATTATCAGAGGCCGGACAGCCATCGGGACGGGAAGCCAGTACCCAGCGGCGGTTGGTGTGTTCTGTCTGTGGCATAATATCTCCCGTAATTAAATTAGACCAGTCGTCTAGATGGTATG
Source organism: Tatumella sp. JGM130 (assembly GCF_018257525.1). Taxonomy (NCBI): domain Bacteria; kingdom Pseudomonadati; phylum Pseudomonadota; class Gammaproteobacteria; order Enterobacterales; family Erwiniaceae; genus Tatumella; species Tatumella sp. JGM130. The sequence continues at coordinate 163,213 of NZ_JAERJS010000002.1, forward strand.
TAAAAACAACATTCAGGGTAAGGGGATAAGTCAGTAAACGCACATAATGGCAAACTGAATTATAGTCCCAGTAGCCGTTTTGTCAGGATCATTGCCGCCTCCAGTGACAGTCGCTCACCGGATATTTTGCCCAGCAGACTGGCACCAAGCCACAGCTGGTAAAGGTTACGGGCAAATGCTTCACTGCCTTCCGGCGGGATCTGAAAATTATCCTGTGCGGCCAGCTGGTCTATCAGGGTAGCCAGCCGGCCGATAATCTGCCCGGTCCCCTGGTTCAGTACCGCACGCATCCGGTCAGATAAGTCACTGACCTCGGCACCCAGCTTGACGGCCAGGCATTTATGGCCTTTCGGAACCTGCTGGTTGTCTGTCTCCAGCCAGCCTTGCCAGTAGCGCATCAGCGTATCCGCGGCACAGGTGCCGGTAGTGATTAAACGATCCATTTCTGCCATATACCCGCAAAAATAATCTTCCAGCATCGCGCTGCCAAACTCTTCTTTGGACGAAAAATAGTAATAGAAAGATCCTTTCGGGATACCGGCCGCGGTCAGAATTTCATTCAGGCCAACGGCGGAGAACCCTTTGCGGGTAATGATTTCTTTTGCAACCTGCAACACCCGCTGCCGGTTTTCATTGACTGACGGTGATATGTTCATCTGCTGAACGGGCCTCGTATTTTAAATGGCGGATGCAGGCTCAGATGCCGGAAACCGGAGGAAATAACAGTATAAACAGCGGCGATTCCCTCAGCCACCCCTCTGTGCGGAATACCGCGGGTCCGCAATATCCGCGGGTTTTGCCGTACCGCGCCGGCCACAGATCACGCTGCCGCGCGCTCCGTATTCTGCGGTGGTTAATATTATAACGATGCTCGCTGCGGAATGGCCGGAAGCAATAGTGACAGTGTCACTATTATTGCGCGCTAATGGTTGTCTGATCGCTTGCCGGCCAGCGGGCTGGCAGTCACCCTCAGGGGATCAACGCTACAGAGTACTGACTTCTGTGAATATTTTTGTATTATAGCCCCGCAGCCGGGGATTATCCGGCGCTGTTTAAAGTACCGCCCCGGGCGGTACTGTCATTTTATCGCACAGGGGACGGGCAGTATGGAACGACTGGAATGTGACCGGATGTTTATTGCGGTGGTGGAAGCAGGCAGTTTTACCGCTGCAGCCCGGCGGCTGCATACCAGCCACGGCCAGGCCTCGAAATTAATTTCCAGACTGGAACATATTCTCGGTGTTCAGCTGTTTCGCCGCAGTACCCGTTCACTGGCGGTCACTGAGGTCGGGCTGGCCTATTATCAGCGGGTCCGCGCACTGATTGATGAATACGATGCACTGAATGATGCCATCCGCCATACTTCTGAAGCCCCGGCGGGCCGGTTACGTATTTCGGCACCTGTCACTTTTGGTACCACGCAGTTAACCCCGCGGCTGATCGATTTTGCCGGTCGCTATCCGGATATTGAACTGGATGTCAGTTATGCCGACCGGCTGGTAAATATTATTGATGAAGGTTTTGATCTGGCGCTGAGGATAGGCTCTCTGCCGGACAGCAGCCTGATGGCCCGTAAATTATGTGATATCAGGATCTTACTTGTCGCTTCGCCGCAGTATCTGGCACGCCGCGGAACACCGCAACACTGGTCTGCGCTGGAACACCATGACTGTATTATCGATACCAATTTTCGCGACCCTTTTCGCTGGCCATTTTCTGCACCTGCCGGGGGCCTGCAGGAACAGGCGGTCAGCGGGCGTCTGAAATTTTCCAACGCCGAAGTCTGTCTGCAGGCAGTCACAGCCGGTCTGGGAATTGCCCGTTTGCCGACTTTTGTGGCCGGAGATGCCCTGAAACGGCAGCAGGTTGTTACGGTACTGGACGATTATGCCCCCGCACCTCTGGGATTATTTGCCCTTTATCCGCCGGCAAAATATCTGGCGCATAAATCCAGGGCGATGATTGATTATCTGGCAGAGACCTTTACGGCGATACCGGACTGGGATCAGGGCTGGTGATTATTTCCATTATGGAAATTAAGATGCGCCCTGTGGGCGGCTAATCAGTGTGGCCCCGATAAGGTAGTCTTGTTAGCAACAACACCTTATTGAGGAAATAATCATGACCGATCATCGTACTGCCCCTTATGCTGTTCTGCTGCTACGCGTTACCCTCGGAGTGCTGTTTCTGGCTCACCTCGGGCTGAAGTTATTTGTCTTTACCCCGTCGGGAACGGCGCAATACTTTCAGTCACTGGGACTGCCCGGCGGGCTGGCGTATCTGGTCATGTTGCTGGAGCTGGCGGGCGGGCTGGCATTAATTCTCGGGGTATACGCGCGTATTGCCGCGGTGGTGTTAATCCCTTTGTTACTGGGCACTATTGTTACGGTACATGGTCCGGCAGGATTCTTCTTTACTGATGCCAACGGTGGCTGGGAGTTCCCTGCTTTCTGGATTATAGCTCTGCTGGTGCTGGCATTAAGCGGTGATGGTAAGTACGCGTTAAAACCAACATTCCGTCACTGAGCCGGAGGGCATTATGTTAGTCAATGGACAATGGAGCGCCGACTGGCATCCGGTACAGGCAGTCGATAAACAGGGCGGCTTTGTCCGCCAGGTGTCCGGGTTTCGCCACCAGATCACGCCTGACGGTAAGGACGGTTTTCAGGCAGAGGCGGGGCGCTATCATCTGTATGTGGCATTTATTTGCCCCTGGGCGTCACGCACCCTGATGGCCCGTAAACTGAAAGGGCTGGAGCAGGTGATCACTGTGTCGGTGGTCGAGCCCTGGTTGCTGGACCAGGGCTGGCACTTCGGGGATTATCCGGGGTCTGTGGCAGATCATGTGAATCATAGCCGCTGGCTCCATGAAATTTATACGCGGGCAGACCCGCAGTATACCGGCCGTGCGACGGTACCGGTATTGTGGGACAAAAAAACGGCGACGATTGTGAACAATGAGTCAGCAGATATCCTGCGTATGCTGAACAGCGGCTTTGGTGCATTAGCGGAGAATACGATTGATTTGTATCCACCGGATTTGCAGGCGGAGATTGATGCGCTGAACGATGAAATCTATCCGGCACTGAATAACGGTGTCTACCGGGCCGGTTTCGCGACAACCCGCCACAGTTATCAGCAGGCTTTCAGCGATGTTTTCTCGATGCTCGATCGGCTGGAACAACGAATGAGTGATGGCCGTCATTTTCTGCTCGGTGACCGCTTTACCGAGGCGGATATCCGGCTGTTTGTGACACTGATCCGTTTTGATGCAGCCTATTTCGGTCTGTTCAAGTGTAATCAGTATCCTCTGACGGCCTTTCGGTCACTGTATGCCTATACCCGGCGTATTTTGCAGCTGCCGGGCGTCCGCGAGACGGTAAATATCGACCATATAAAACAGGGATACTACTCTATTAAGGCACTTAACCCGACGGGGATTGTCCCGGCCGGGCCTGACTTAAGCGGACTGGGACTATAAGAGGGTGATATGAGCAAGAAAATAGTGATCCTGCTGCACGGTGTCGGCAGTAACGGTGCCGACTTACAAGGGCTGGGGGATTTCTGGCAGGCATCAATGCCGGAAGTGATTTTTGTGGCCCCTGACGCGCCGCAGCATTGTGATATGGGTAGCGGTTATCAATGGTTTAGTGTTAATGGTGTGACAGAACATAACCGGCCACAGCGGGTGGTCGCTGCCCGTGAATCTTTTGATGCTGTTATCCGGGCTATTCTGGACCGGCATCAGATAACTGCCGAAGATCAGGTGATACTGACCGGGTTTTCACAGGGCAGCATTATGTCGCTGGATGAGGTGGTTCGTGATGCACTGCCGCTGGCCGGAGTAGTGGCATTTTCGGGGCGGCTGGCTTCCCCGCCGCCGTTCTATCCGGCGAACGGCACCAGGGTTCTGTTGATCCACGGCCAGGCAGATCCGGTGATCCCGTGGACTGAAAGCCGTGATGCACAGCAGCAACTGGCAGATGCCGGGGCCGCAGCAACCTTTATCCCTGAACCGGGTTTACCCCACACGATTTCTGCTCAGGGTATTGCTCACGGCGGAGAGTTTATCCGTCAGCGTTTTGGCCTGTAACCGGGGTTAACCTGTCGCCGGACAACAAACGGTTGTTACGCTGTTGGCCGGCAATCAGCGGTCTTTCGGATAAAATCTGCTGTTTTACAGTCAGTTGTGGGAAAAACTGTTGCCGCTGAATATCATATTCTGTCTGCGGTCTGTTATGATGCTGCAGACTGAAATACAGGAGGTGACAGGTGAAAGGACGTGAAAAATCCCCCGGGCGACGTTCACAGGCGGTTGCTGCGAAACGCACAGCCATTGTGAATGCCGCACTGTCTTTATTTTCACAGTATGGTTTACATGGCACTCGCATCGAGCAGGTTGCTGCTCTGGCTGCTGTATCAAAAACCAATCTGCTGTACTACTTCCCTTCAAAAGAACAACTTTATCTGGCGGTGTTGCAGGATATTCTGGCGATCTGGCTGGCTCCCTTACGGGCGTTACATGCAGATCAGCAACCGCTGCAAGCCATTAACCACTATATTCGTCTGAAACTGGAAGTTTCCAGAGATCATCCGCAGGCATCGCGGCTGTTTTGTCTGGAAATCCTGCAGGGAGCTCCGGTCTTACATAAGGAACTGGAAGGTAATTTACGTGAGCTGGTGGATGAAAAAGCCGCACTTATCCGGCACTGGATTTCTGCGGGGCAGCTGGCAGAGGTCGACCCGCGGCAGCTGATTTTTATGTTATGGTCAGTCACCCAGCATTATGCGGATTTTGCGGTTCAGATACGCTCAGTGACCGGGAAATCGCTGCAGGATCCTCAATTTTTTGCCGATACCCTGCAAAATATTCAGACGGTTATTGGCAGGGGGTTGTGCCCGCAGCAGGCATGACTGTGCTGCGGCTATTGCTTTTTTTGGCGTTACAGTCCCGGAATTGATATTTCCCTTTTGGCGGGTTTCAGGCTGAACTGTACAGACGGGCACTCAGCGGGGAAATGAGCATGATACGACAATTACGGCAACAGCTGGCACGGATTCGCGGCCTGATAAAACGCAGCCCGACGGCTGACAGGGTAAAAGACAGTCATCTGTTACTGGAATCGATGATCCCGATCCTTGGTTTATATGGTATCGGGCCCGGCCATCTTGATTACCGGCAGGCACATAATGATGAATAGTCATCATCATCATCGCTTGTTACGGGTGACCTACTGGAATGAGCTGTGCTACGGGGCGTCCACGGCCAGTGACCGGAGACTGGCTGTCAGGAAAACCGGCAGGCATCATCAAAATCCAGCCGTGGCAGACGGCTGTGTAACTTACTGCTGTCACTGTAGCCCGGATTCACCGGCATATTTACCCGCCAGTCACTGCCTTTAAAAAAGTGGCATTGATTATTTGCGCATCAAGCCCGGCCATGAGACCGACATCCGGCACGCGGGCAGCCATCATAAATTAAGTGCGGACTGCTCAACAGGGGGGGCATCGTTACCTCCGAATACACACAACCAGTCAGCCTTTGTGCCCCGGACATCAGGGGTGCGGGTAATTATGCTGAAAATAGCGACCAGTGACAGGGGTAACAGAATCTCCTGCAGCAAAGACTGCAGGAGGCGGTACCGGACAGAGCCGGTTACCGGGGGTTATTCAAAACAGACGTGCGGGTTATCAGCCAGTGGCACGAAGGTTTTACCGTCGCTATCCAGTGCCTGTACCTGGCCGCTTTCAATATCAAACACCCAGCCATGCAGGTGGATCTGATTATTGCGCAGGGCGACGGCGACGGACGGATGGGTTTTCATGTTATTCAGCTGAGCAATAACGTTTTCACGTACCATGGCGCTGACTTTATGTTCTTCGTCCGGATAACTGTTTTTCTCGACAACGGCTTTCGCTGCATCGGCATAACGCAGCCAGTGTTCGACAGCAGGCATAGTATCCATGCACTGGCATTTGGCGATAGCGCCCATTGCACCACAGTTAGAGTGGCCACAGATGATAATGTCTTTTACGCCCAGCGCGACAACAGCATATTCGATGGTGGCAGAGACGCCGCCCGGCTCCGGGCCGAAAGACGGAACGATATTGCCTGCGTTACGGATCACAAATAACTGACCAGGTTCCTGCTGGGTCACCAGTTCCGGGACCAGACGGCTGTCTGAGCAGGAAATAAACAAGGCCTTAGGATTCTGACTGTCTGCCAGGCTATGGAATAATTCTTTTCGCTCAGGATATACTTCGGTCTGAAAGTTCAGAAACCCTTGAATAATTGTTTTCATAACTCGCCCAAATGATAAAAAAATCGGCTTAATCATAGAACGAATGTCCGGCAGGGGGAAGTCCCCGCGCTAAAAGCTATTATTAATCGGCCGGTTCTTAGTGACGTTGTCACTTATCAGCCACCTGCTGACAGCAATCGTGGCGGAAGATAATCACCGGCAGGCAGTATATTTTGATACTTGTTTCGACCGCGATTTAAAGCTATTACTGATTGTCTTATCGGGATTATCCGGCCGGTGATGGTCAGAAAACCAGGAAATTACAATGCATCAGCCTCAGATTATTATTGTACAAACCGGCACTCCGCCGGAGGATATTCGCCAGCAGTATGGTGACCTGCCAGACTGGTTCAGCCAGGCGATTGGCGTCCCCCTGAAGGAGATACTGGTGGTCCGTGTGTTTGACGGCGACGAGCTGCCGGCACCGGATCCCCGGCGGCTGGCGATTATTACCGGTTCCTGGGCGATGGTGACCGAAAAACTGCCGTGGAGTGAAAAAACCGCAGCGTGGATCCGCAGTGCTATGGCAGTCAGTATGCCCCTGTTCGGGGTTTGTTACGGACACCAGTTGATGGCTTATGCTCTGGGGGGCGAAGTCCGCTATCTGGATTCTGTTCGCGAAACCGGCTGCCTGTCCGTCAGCCTCAGGGAAGCGGCAAAGAATGATCCTTTAGTAGGTACACTGCCGGACAGCTTTCCCGCACACCTGACACATATGCAAACTGTCAGCCGTGCCCCGCAGGGGGCTAAAGTTCTGGCGGATTCTGCGGCTGACGGACACCAGATTGTGCGTTACGGGCCAAATGCTGTTTCGACCCAGTTTCACCCGGAATTTACGGTGGCTGCCGCCAGAGCCATGACTGCACGTAACAGTGAAATATTTGCCGCCGAAGGGCGCGATACTCAGGCGATCATTGATGGCATCACCCAGACCCCCGAGGCAACCCGGCTGTTAACCGCATTTATTGCTCAGTACGTGGCCGGATACCGGCCACAATAGCAGACAGTGTAACAGGGTATGCTGCCTGCTGCTGTTTCCGGCCGGGGCTGCGGCAAATGTGTAGTCCTGTGGCGGATTATTGTTTCTTTAGCCGGCTGATACTGAGCATCACCGCCAGGCCGCCGGACAATACTGCCAGCCATAACGCAGTCTGTACGCCGTGGTATTCCTGCAGCAGGCTGTGCTGACCGGACAGGGCGAGGATCACTCCGACAATCGCGGTTCCCAGACACTGTCCGAACATGCGCATTATTGCCAGCACCCCGGAAGCATAACTGCTGTGTTCTCTGGCGACATTAGACAGCATTTCACGGTTATTCGGACTCTGAAAGCAGCCGAAGCCGATGCCACAGACCAGACTGCGTAAGCAGATATCCCACGCTGCGGCATTGTCCGGTAACAGGGCCAGCAGGATCAATCCGGTGACAAATATTCCCAGCCCGAGGGTCGAGATAATGGCCGGAGGGATACGGTCGGAAAGGCGTCCGGCGTGGGGAGCCGCGAGGATAATACCGAGGGGCCAGGGAGTAAACAACAGTGCCGAAAAGAAGGCGCTGTGTCCGTAGATATTCTGGAACAGAAACGGTAACGCAATAAAAGTGATTCCCTGGCTGACAAATGAGGCCATTGAGGTGATGGCGGCCAGAGAAAAGCGTGCAGACGAAAAAATATTCAGGGGCAGCAGGGGGGCAGCAGCGTTGCGTTCAACCGCGATAAATGCCAGTCCTGCAACTAACGCCAGTAAGCCGTAACCCGCTGCCAGCAACAGGTCATGGCCGGAAAGCCCCGGACTGCCGGGCGCAGCGAGACTGTCGGCGGCCATAATCAGCGCGCCGGGGATAATGGCCGATAATACTGCGCCTGTCATGTCGAAAGGCAGTGATATTTTCTGTGAACGGCCCGGTAATACCCGTAATGTCAGTATCACTGCAATGATCCCCGGTGGAAGGTTAATCGCAAACAGCCATTGCCAGCTCATGACCGACAGTATTGATCCGCCGAGTATCGGCGCAATGGCAGTGCCTGATGCAACCAGCAGAGCATTCATCCCGAGAATACGTCCCAGCAGCCGGTTTGGAAATACGGAACGCAGTATCGCGGGGCCAATGCTGAGTGTCGCCGCCCCGCCAATTCCCTGTAAAATACGCATCCCGATCAGGGTATGAGGATCCGCTGACAGGGCGCAGCCCAGTGAAGACAAGGTGAAAATGATCTGACCTGCGGCAAATAAGTGCCTGAAGCCGATACGGGTGGCCAGGGCTGCAAAAATAGCCAGCGTCATAGCCGCCGCCAGCAGGTAGCCATTTGAGACCCAGACCACTTCTGAGGCAGGTACGCCCATAGCTCTGGCTATCTGTGGTAAGGCGATATTTACCATAGAGCCGTCAAAGACGGACATGGCGGTGGTCATCATTACCGCAATCATTGCCAGCCGTCGCGGCCGGCCGGGTAAGCCTTCATCACCCGGTAAATCTGAAAATAGCATGCTTTATAACTCCGCAGGCGGTCCTGTAAAAATAGAATAATGACGTTCTTTTATCGCAGCAGAAGGGGGCAGGCCGGGGATCCGTAACTGACTGATGCTTTAAAAACAGTATATTAGCTTGATGACGCTCTGCCGCAAGCAGTCAGTTATTTCAGTATATGAACTGCTGCAGAAAAACGCTGTATCCGTCCGGCAGTCAGGTTAGGATGAACCGGCCGGTATTTTCCGGAAAACATTACCGATGGTGGAGCCTTGTTATGTATAGCGAATTTATCGAGCTCCCTTCTCCCGCGCCGGGCATGACCCTGCAATTAACCAAATATACTTTTGGTGATGTGTGCGCCGGCAGAACGGCGTATTTTCAGGCAGGATTGCATGCTGATGAACACCCCGGATTACTGGTGTTACAGCATCTGAAGCAGCTACTGGTGCAATGTGAGCGGGAAGGGCGATTGTCTGGGGGAGTAGTGATCATTCCTGTCGCCAATCCGGTCGGGCTGATGCAAAACGTCTCCGGTCATGTTACCGGCCGTTATCATCTGGCTAACGGGGAGAACTTCAATCGTAATTTTGCCGATCTTCAGGCAGTACTGACCCGTGATGGCGCACAGACGCTCAACAGTAATGCACGGCAGGATTGCCGGGCATATATCACCCGCCTGCTGGGTGACGTAAGGCCGGCAGATACGGTCTCCGCCATAAAGCACAGTCTGCTGAGCGAGGCTTTACAGCATGATGTGGTCATCGATTTACATTGTGATCAGTCGGCAATTCTGCACCTGTACACTAACCGTTGTCATCATCTGCGGGCAGTGAACCTGGCAGCCTCGCTGGGGGCGGAAGTCATTATTGAAGAACAACTTGCCGGTGGCCAGCCGTTTGATGAGTCGGTATTACGTTGCTGGCAATGGTTTGCTGAACATAAAGGACTGGCGGCGGAGGATATCCCGTTTACGGTCACTGTGGAGTTGCGGGGCCAGGCCGATGTCAGTGACCTGCTGGCAGCCAGAGATGCAGAAGCACTGCTGCGCTTTCTGGAAACAGAAGGGATAGTCGCGGCCCGGCAAACGGAAGCCCCCGACTGCAGCCAGGTGGTCTGCTACCCGTTAGAAGGTGTCAGCTATTTGCAGGCACCGGCCGAAGGGATTATTAGCTGGCAACGACAGCCGGGGGACAAAGTGGTTGCCGGAGACTTACTGGCAGAGGTGGTCATCCTGAGCGGGGCAGAAGAAAATAACCGTTTGCCGGTACTGAGCCCGCAGGATGGCCGGCTGGTAACCCGGCCACTGATCAGTTACGTCCGCCAGGGACAGAATATTGGTATGCTGGCGGGGTATCAGCCGCATAATGACCGCCGCGGCGGGACCTTATTATCTGACTGAGTTGACGTAAAGCCCGTCCGCAGGCAGGCGGGGAGGCTGATAGTTGTCCGGTGATGGTTATCAGATGATCCGCAGAGGAAGATGAATTAAAGCATTTACTTTTTAATACCTTAAAAAATAATGTGATATTTATCGCAAGCTTAATGTTAACATATTCGCCGCACAGCATTTTCCTGTCGGCATCTGCTGACAGGTAAGTGTAATAATTTCCTCCACCCTGACAAAGATAAGAAAATTCAATTCATGCAGTTATGTAGTTTTAAACTTAAAGCCACCGGTCACCATAGTTTTGGCATCATCAGAGACAACGGTGTTACCGATGCCGGTAAATATCTTGACTATGCAGATCTGAAAGCGGTTCTGACTGCTCAGGCCTTAGATGAGCTAAATGGACTCGCTGACCGCCCTGTGGATTATTCCCTTGATGAAATTACCTTTTTACCGGTAATTGAAACTCCGGGAAAAATCCTGTGTGTCGGCATGAATTATTCAGAAAAACGCAAAGAGTTCGGTGAAACTAACCCGGCACCGACCCTGTTTGTCCGCTTTGCCGATACCCTGACTGCGCATCAGATGCCATTACAGAAACCGGCCAGCAGTGAGCAGTTCGATTATGAAGGCGAGCTGGCGGTGATTATCGGTAAACCTGCACATCAGGTAGCTGCAGAAGATGCTCTGCAGTATGTTGCCGGATACAGCTGTTTTATGGATGCCACGGTACGTGATATGCAGTTTACCTGGTTTACCGCCGGTAAAAACTGGCCGGCGACCGGTGGATTTGGTCCCTGTATGACCACCAGTGATGAAATCGCGGATCCGCAGCAACTGGATATTAAGACCTTTTTAAACGGTCAGCAGGTACAGCATGATTCGACGGCCAATATGATCCATACGGTGGCGAATATTATTGCTTATGTAACCTGTTTTACGCCGCTGGCCCCGGGAGATGTAATTATTACCGGTTCACCGGGCGGTGTAGGTAAATCAAGGACTCCGCAGCTGTTTATGTTCCCGGGAGATAAAATCTCTGTCGAGATCAGTCAGATTGGCGAACTGGCTCATACTATCGCCTGATACAGCCCCCTCCCTTGCGGCAGTACGCAGTGATTGCGTCTGCCGTCTGTTTTCCGCCTTCGATACTCTTTTCTTCGTCCGTCAGGGCGCAATATCCCGCTAATCAGAATACTGCCGGTCAGTGAACACTGATTTTTTACCCGCAGAATAACGGCTGGCGCAGAGACGACCGTCACCGGCCGCCGGAGGGTCAGACTTTTACTGGCTGGCAGTGACTGACGCGGAACAGGCGGCGACAGTAATCGAGGAAGTAGCCGTACAGCGCACCCATCATCACAGAGACCAGGATATTGGAGCTGACGGCAGCGCTAATCTGGTGCCAGTCAGCGCCGACAAACCATAAAATAGTGACGTAGACCGGTGACTGGAAAGTGACATAACTGAAAACATCAGCACTGCTTTTCATCCAGCCTGATTTTCTGATAGTTAATGACTTCCGGATAATCCAGTCGCGGTACAGGCCATAGGGCACCGCAATAATAATATTTACCGGAATAGCGACCAGTCTTGACGATAATGATTGTTCGAAACTCATCCCCGAAAGGAAAATCTCTATCATCATATTAACGACGGTGCAGTACACCACCATCGCAAAGGTGTCTGCTACCGCATGACGCAAGCGGGACTGCGCAGAGTACATGGTTGTATTCCCCGGGATATAGTCAGTAATGCCGTAAAAATCGCCGAATGGCAGAGATTTTTGTGGTGTATTTTATGGCGTGCAGAGTATATCCCTGCCATTGAAATGGCAACTAGCTGAAAATTTTTATTTATCGACTTTTTGTCGATAAAGTTCTCTGTAATCACAGACTTTTTGCCTGCCACGCTACTTTTATGCTTCCTGTTTGTTTATTTTTAATAAATTCAATCAGATAGATTTTATGTTTTTGCGGGTCAGGTACGCGGCTAGTGTCTGATTGTGCGGTTGTCGTTTATCTGACGGGATAAATGACTATGCTGGTGGCAAACAACTGTCGTGGCTAGCGGGCCATGGACGGGTAAACAGCATACTATTCTCAGGCGGTATATCATGAAAAAAATTGGTTTTTTATCCTTCGGCCACTGGACGCCTTCTTCCCGCTCGGCCACAGTCAGTGCCGCAGATGCCCTGACTCAGTCGATTGAACTGGCCGTGGCGGCTGAAGAGGCGGGGGTAGATGGTGCATATTTCAGGGTTCACCATTTTGCCAGACAACTGAGCGCCCCTTTTCCGTTACTGGCCGCTATCGGTGCCCGGACCCGTAAAATAGAAATTGGTACCGAAGTTATCGATATGCGTTATGAAAACCCGCTGTATATGGCCGAACAGGCAGCGGCGACAGATTTGATTAGCGGGGGCCGGTTACAGCTGGGGATCAGCAGGGGATCCGGTGAACAGGTTATTGATGGCTGGAGTTACTTTGGTTATCGCCCGCAGCAGGGGGAATCGGACGCTGATATGGGGCGTCGTCATACCGGCACTTTTCTTGATGTCTTAGGTGGTGAGGGATTTGCCAGACCAAATCCGCGGCCGATGTTTCCCAATCCTCCGGGACTGTTGCGGCCGGAACCGTTTTCCGAAGGATTGCGTGAGCGAATCTGGTGGGGTTCCGGTTCTAACGGCACAGCGCGCTGGGCCGCGGAGCAGGGGATGAACTTGCAGAGTTCGACCCTTAAAGATGATGAAACAGGAGAACCGTTCCACGTTCAGCAGGCAGAGCAAATTCGGACCTACCATCAGGCCTGGGCGCAAGCTGGTCATACCCGTAGTCCGCGGGTTTCGGTCAGCCGCAGTATCTTTGCTATTACCAGCCAGCAGGACCGGGATTTTTTTGGCGGGATGGCTCAGGGCGGAGATCAGATTGGCTATCTGGATGAACACACCCGCGCTATCTTTGGTCGCAGCTATGCCGCAGAGCCTGACAAACTGATCGAACAACTGGCGGCTGATGAAGCGGTTGCGCTGGCCGATACTTTACTGCTGACCATACCGAATCAGCTGGGCGTTGATTACTGTGTGCATCTCATGGATACCCTCCTCAGGGAGGTGGCTCCGGCGCTGGGCTGGCGGTAAAACCGGCGAAAAGCTCCCCGCAACTGACCGGAATGGGAGAAACTGTATATATATACAGTACCCCGTATTCCGGTCATTTTTGTTTAAAAAAAATGCAAAAACGGTGATTATCCCTGGTATTATAACTGTTAATAAGAATCATTAGCCTTTGTAATCGATATTATCAGAGACCTCTTCGTCATCCCGGTTTAACAATAATTGCCTTACTCTGTTAACGGACAGCCATGACCGGCGACTATGTGAACTGATTTTAACATTCCGAAAAGCCATTAATTATTAATTCCTTTTAAAATAACAAGTTAAATTAATCTCCAGGGCTTTTCGATTTCCTTTATTGCAACCACCAATTCACATTCACAAAATACTGTTAACTTAAACTGTAATTTAATTTATGAAAGTGTAAATTTATGGTTACTTTTTGAGATTTATTCTGCTGCTGAGAGATAGAATCACAGGGCGTGAGTACTGTCATCGCGGACAGATGTGTCTAATACGTATCAAGGAAATTTATGAATAACAACAATAAGCCTGATCAACGGCAGCAGCTGAGCGAGCAAGGCCTGAGTCGTCGCCGGTTGCTTGGCCAGACCAGCGGGCTGGTGGCGACGTTTGCCATAGGTTCGGCAGTGGCCGGCGCAACACTCAGTAACAGCGCAACCGCAGCACCTGCACCTGCACCGGCAGCCCCGGATACCCGGACCCTGAACCAGTTTATGAAAACATCACGTTTTCTGACCGGACACCACAGTCTTGATCTGACTATGGGTGAGCGTTTGTATGTTGCCTTTGCAGATAAAAATCCGCAGTTCACAACTCAGCTGGCGGCACTGAACCAATGGATAGCCGATAAACAGCCCGCAGATGTCGAAGCCCTGCAGAGTCAGTTACAGGGGCAACCGCTACATGACCTGATGATGTCAGTGATTAAAGGCTGGTATCTGGGAGTGACTGATGACAGTCACCATGCAAAAGTTTACGGCTACCAGAATGCCCTGATGTATCAGGTGCCAAGAGACGGGATGGTGATTCCTACCTACGCACATAATGGTCCCGATTACTGGACTGCCGATCCGCCTCCGGTCGATCGTCTGCTGACCTTTTAAACAGAACACAACAAACTTCACGGTCGCGGTATACCGTCCGACTGTGGCTTTTTATTGTCTGCTGTTGTTACCCGTAACAAAGGTCTGATAGCAGAAATTTTTCCGGAGTTAATGTGAAATATCAGAAAGCGATACATGCAAAAAAAGCAGCCGGTTTTCGCCGAACGCTGCTGAGTGTCTGTCTCGGGGTCAGCGCATTAGGGGCACTGCCGGCATTTGCCGCGGAGCAGGTTCCTGTCAGTCAGCCCGCGGTAGATAACAGCGCCGATGCCTTACTTAAGCAAGGGCATTACCTGGCGATAGCCGCTGACTGTGCGGCTTGTCATACTGATCCAGAGACGAAGAAAACCTTTGCCGGTGGTTATGCTATTCACTCCCCGATGGGCGTCATTTATTCGACCAATATCACGCCGTCGAAGCAGTACGGGATTGGTAATTATACAGAAGCACAGTTCGAACAGGCGGTACGTCACGGTATCCGTGCCGATGGCAGCCATCTGTACCCGGCGATGCCTTATACCTCTTATGCCGGGCTGACAGATAAAGATGTCCATGCCCTGTATTACTACTTTACCCACGCGGTACAGCCGGTGGAGCAGGCAAACCGGCCAACTAACCTCGGTTTCCCGTTTAATATCCGTCAGGCGATGTGGGGCTGGAACCTGTTGTTCCTGAACCAGAAACCTTATCGTGATGATCCGTCACAGAGTGCTGACTGGAACCGCGGTAAATATCTGGTAGCTAACCTTGAGCACTGCGGTGAGTGTCATACGCCGCGTAATATCATGATGGGTACCGAAACCGGGAATGCTGAGTATAGCGGTGCCGCGTTAGGCAGCTGGTATGCACCTAACCTGACATCAGATCGTCTCAGCGGCCTGGGCAGCTGGCAGCGTGATCAGTTAATGACTTACCTGAAAACCGGTCATGTGACCGGCAAAGCCCAGGCCGCCGGACCGATGGCCGAAGCGATTACCAACAGCCTGCAATATCTTGATGATAAAGATATCGGGGCCATTGTGACCTATCTGCAAAGTCTGCCGGCGGTCAGCCAGCCTCATCAGGCGAAACCTACCGGTGATTTCGGGACATCGGCGGGTGCCAATCCGGACTCTGCGGTACGTGGCACCCAGCCGATGGGATCAGCGCTGCCTGAGGATATGAGCGGAGAGGCACTTTACGATACCACCTGTGCCAGCTGTCACCAGTCTTCCGGTGCCGGTACCGAAGATCATTTCTATCCGTCGTTATTCAATAATACCGCGACCGGGGGGAATACACCGAACAACCTGGTTTCGGCCATTCTGTTCGGTGTACAGCGTGAAGTGAAAGGTAAGCAAGTGCTGATGCCGGCTTTCGGACCAGGATCTGATGTTCAGTCATTAAATGATCAGCAGGTTGCGAAACTCAGTAATTATATCTTTAAACAGTTTGGCAACCCACAGCTTTCGGTTACCGCGGATCAGGTGAAAACCTTGCGTGAAGGGGGAGCTCAGCCTTTCCTGGCGAAATACGCGGCTGCCGGCTCGGTGGCAGGCGGAATTATTCTGCTGCTGATTATTGTTTTAATTATTGTACGGGTTTCACGTAAACGTCGCTGAGATACCGGGACTTATTGAATTTGTAGTATTTAGAGGTGGTTATGTCTGAACAATATAGCGCAGATGTGGTAGTGGTTGGTGGCGGCATCTGTGGTGGTACTGTAGCAAAAGAACTGGCGGAAGCCGGGTTATCCGTATTAGTGCTGGATGCTGGTCCGCGCTGGGAAAGGGGTGAAGTGGTTGAGAACTGGCGTAATATGCCGCCGGTGAATAAAGCCGAATCTGATTATGCGACACCTTACCCTGCAGAGCCCTGGGCGGTTCATCCGCAGCTGAACCCCTATAATAATTATCCTCAGGTGACCGGCCCGGATGCGAGCGCTTTCCGTCAGGGAATGATTAAAGGGGTCGGTGGCACCACCTGGCACTGGGCAGCCTCCTGCTGGCGTTTTCTGCCTCATGACTTACAACTGTATTCAACCTATGGTGTTGGCCGTGACTGGGTAGTGACTTACGATGAGCTGGAAGATTATTACTACCGTGCGGAAGTCCTGATCGGGGTTAATGGGCCGAACGATACTTCCCTGAAATATGTTGCACCGCGTAAAAAACCATTCCCGATGGAACCTATGCCTTATGGCCCGGCTGACCGTCTGTTTACCAAAGTGGTTGCCACGGCAGGCTATGATAATACACCGGTGCCTCAGGGCCGTAACAGCCGGCCTTATGATGGTCGTCCGCAATGTTGTGGTAATAACAACTGTATGCCTATTTGTCCGATCGGGGCGATGTATAACGGTATTCACAGTATTATTAAAGCGGAAAAAGCCGGAGCCAAAGTACTGCCAAATGCGGTGGTCTATAAATTCGATACGGACGAGAATAATAATATTACCGCGCTGTATTACTACGACCCGGATAAAAATTCACACCGTGTGACCGCACGTACGTTTGTGCTGGCAGGGAACGGGATTGAAACGCCGAAGCTGCTGCTGATGGCGGCTAACGATCGTAACCCGAAAGGTATTGCTAACAGTTCCGATATGGTCGGCCGTAATATGATGGACCACCCGGGGATCCTGATGAGCTTCCAGGCGGCAGAACCGGTCTGGACAGGGGGTGGATCGGTGCAGATGAGTTCTATCACCAACTTCCGTGACGGAGACTTCCGTCGTGAACAATCGGCAATTCAGATCGGCATGAACAATACCTCACAAAACCATAAAGCCGGTGTTAAAGCACTGCAGATGGGGCTGGTGGGTAAAAAACTGGATGAGGAAATTCGTCGTCGTGCGGCATGTGGAATGGATATCTATGTTAACCATGACATTCTGGCGAACCCGGATAACCGTCTGACCCTGAGTACAGAATATAAAGATAAGCTGGGCATTCCTTATCCGCATGTGACCTATGATGTGGGTGATTATGTCCGTAAGGCTGCGGTTTCTTCCCGCGAGCACCTGATGACTATCGCCAGGTTGTTTGGCGCGACCGAGATTGAAATGACCCCTTACTTTAACCCGAATAACCATATTATGGGGGGCACCATCGGCGGTCATGATCCGAAAGACTCGGTGGTGGATGGCTGGATGCGTACCCACGATCACCAGAACCTGTATATCGCTTCCGGCGGGGTTATGGCGGCAGCGGGTACTGTGAACTCAACCCTGAGTATGGTTGCTTTGTCACTGCGTGCCTGTGACAGTATTAAGCGCGACCTGCAACACGGTTAATTGTTCATTGTTTCAGGTATGATGACAGGCCCCGCGACGGGGCCTGATTTATTTGTGAGGAGGTCACAGGGAGGATGATGAAGCCGATTCCCCGGCCCGCGAGGGTGATAAGGGGCGGGAAGGACGGCTGTAATTGATCCCGATGGCGACAGCGATCAGGCAGCAACCGGCAAACAGTCTCAGCAGGGGAACATCGTTACCCCACAGCAGCATATTAATAATCAGCCCGACGGGCACATGCAATTCGTTGAAAACCGACAGGGTAGCCACTGAAACCAGAGTGCTGCCTTTTGCCAGCCAGTAACTGCCCAGCGCGGTAGCAACCACACTCAGATAAATAAGCACTGACCATTGGGCCCCGGACTGGGGTAAATGTCCCTGCTGCCCGAAAAAATAGTACAGGGGACCGGTAATACAGATAGCGCCAAGGAAGAAATGACCAAATAGTCGTGGCAGGGCGACATCCGGTTTATATTTCAGTAACAGCCGGCGGCACAACACCTGCCCGGCGGCAAACGTCAGGTTAGCCAACTGTAAAAGCCAGAAGCCTTTCCAGAAGTGTCCTGTCAGGGGATGATAGTGGATCACTATTCCGCCGGAAACGGCAAACATTGCCGCCAGCAGCGTCCATGGATTAAAACGCCGTTCCAGGGCATTATTGATCAGGCTGATATATAACGGTGTCTGGGTGGTAAATAACAGCATTTCCGGCACGGTCAGCAGAGTGTAGCTTTGATAGGACAGGGCATAGGTGATACCAAATTGCAGCGCACCTGCGGCCCAGAGACCGGCAATAAGCCGTGACGGCAGGTTCCGCCACACCATAAACGGCAGAAAAATAAGGGTACCTGCAAGGGTACGGATAAATACGGCAAAGTAACTGTCAACCTGGCCCGCCAGAAAATGGCCGGTCAGGCTAAAAGAAGAGCCCCAGAGAAAGGTAACGATCGCGAGATACCACACAGACTTGTAAACCTGTAGTTGAAAATAAAGTTTACGATTATAAAGAGACTCTTCACTACAGTGCAAGTGTCCGGTATCCTGCCAGCAGATATTGTATTGCTACTTCAGGTTGTCCCCTTAATGCAGACTTCAGAACACCCGCTGCCGGATTTTCTGGCTGATCGCCATTCCTGCCGTGCTTTTTTAACCGATGCCGTTCCCCTGACGGATATACAGACTATGCTTACCGCGGCCCGCAGCGCCCCGAGCGGCGCAAACCTGCAACCAGGGTCTTTCCATGTATTTACCGGACAACCCCTGCAGACGCTAACCCGCCGCTTATCGAAAATTGCTGAGACAACGCCGCCCGAAGAGGAGCTTTACAGTTATTTTCCCCGGCCGATGTCTGCGGTACTGAAACAACGGCAACGGGCGGCCGGTTATGCACTGTATCGGGCGCTGGGTATCGAAAAGCGTGATATTGCCGGACGAAAAGGTCAATTTGCTGCTAACTATCGCTTCTTCGATGCACCGGTTGGTATGGTTGTGACAATTCAGCGGGATATGGGGGCAGGCTGTTATATGGACCTCGGTATGGCGCTGATGAATCTGTTTCTGACCGCCGGTCATCTTGGCTACGGCTGTTGCGGTATCGGGGCGCTGGCAAATTACGGACGCGGTCTGCATCAGCTACTGGATCTTCCTGACGATCAGCTGGTGGTGTGTGGCATTGCGCTGGGGCGGCCGGACCCCCTGGCTGCGGTGAATCAGTTCCGTACCGACAGGGCGGCACTGGATGAGTTTTCTGTATTACATGGCTTTAATCAAGGAGAGCAAGGGCAATGAGTCAGTCACAACCGGCGATTTCTTACCACGGACGGCCTCTTGCGACGGCTCGGGGAGAGCAGGCGGAGGCATTACGCCTGCTGACTGAACGTTACGGCCGGGGAAAAAGTTTTCGTGCAGTCAGTCAGGCACCGTGGATCGAAACGGTGGCCGATAACGATCATATTGAATGTACTACCTGTGGCAGTAGTGGCGCGCCGAAAGTTATTCGTCGTCATCGTTTATCCTGGCAACGTACTTTTGATATCAATCAGCAGCTATTCGCACTTAATCATCATGATCGCAGTGCGGTATTTGGCGGATTAAACCATTCACTGTCACTGTATGGTGTCTGTGAGTCGTTACACCTGGGGATCCCTCTGCATGTTACCGGAGGCATGCGGCCACGTAATCAGATTGCTTTACTGGCAGAGTTTGCGGTAACGATTCTTTATATTACGCCGACCCAGTTGCGTTTACTGACCAGTAGCGGACAGCGATTACCTGATGTCCGGTTGATCCTGTGTGGCGGCGGTAAGCTGGATACGAAAACCCGTCAGCGGGCAATGGAATGTTTTCCTTCTGCGCAAATCCATGAGTTTTACGGTGCTTCAGAGACCAGTTTTATCACTCTGGCGGATGATCAGACCCCCGAAGGTTCAGTGGGCAAAGCTTATCCCGGAGTCCGTATTGATATCCGGCATCCGCGGGACGGTGCCGGTGAAGTCTGGGTAAGCAGTCCTTACCTGTTCGATGGTTACGCCGCAGGAGGCAGTGCTGAAACCCGTATTGACGGCGATTTTATCACCGTCGGCGAACTGGGCTGGCTGGATGAACAAGGCTATTTATGGCTCGCTGGCCGGCGCAGCCGAATGGTGACCATCGCCGATCAGAATGTTTTCCCGGAAGCCGCAGAAGCGATTATCAGCCAGCGACTGGAGCAGGGGGCTGTGGCGGTTATTGCCTGCGCTGACCCTCTGCGCGGGCATGTCCTGCATGCGTTTATTCAGGGTCAGGCGGATCCGTTGCTGGAAAAACAACTACGCGCCGATATCAGTCAGCAGCTGGGCAAAGAAAGGGTACCCCGCTGGTTTCATTTTATCGCTGACTTTCCGTTACTGAGTGGCGGTAAACCTGATCTGCAACGTCTGGAGGCATCGCTGAATACGTGAGTGTTATTATTGCAGCATTACGTACCGCAGTCGTTCCGCGCGGCGGTGCATTTAACCAGTTACAGCCACATCAGCTGGCGGCACCTGTGGCTGAGGCCTTATTAACCCAGGCAGGGATCGCCCGCGGTGAGGTTTCGCAGCTTATTCTGGCAAACTCCCTCGGTGCCGGGGGCAATCCGGCGCGGGTGACAGCGCTGGCGGCGGGGCTGGATCAGGTGTCCGGGATCAGTATTGATACCCAGTGTGCCGGAGGGCTGGATGCGGTCGCCCTGGCCTGCTCGCTGGTGGACTCGGGGATGGCTGATATTGTGATGGCTGGTGGTGCAGAAAGTTATTCCCGGCGGCCACTACGGGCCAGAACATTCCCGGACCAGCGGCCCGCCGAATTTTATACCCGGCCAGCATTTACCCCGCAGGCCGACACCGATCCGGATATGACCGAAGCGGCCAGCGCCCTGGCCGATAAGTATCATATCACCCGTCGTGAGCAGGATAATTATGCGCTGGAAAGTCATCGTAAGGCACTGCTGGCGGCCAGTGAGTTAGGGCGTGAGATTGTGCCGGTTGCCGGTGTAACGTCTGACGTATACAGCAGGGCCCTTTCGCCACGTCTGGCGCAGCGGGCACCGTTACTGGCAGGATCGGTCAGTCTGGTTTCCACCGCCGTTGAAGCAGATGGCGCTGCGCTTTGTGTTGTGGTGTCAGAGCAGGTGGCAGCAAGACTTCAGCCAGCCTTTGCCCTGACCTGCAACGGATATCAGACTGCCGGTGCTGACAGCCGTTTACCCGGAGCCGCGCCGGTTACGGTGATCCGCCGCTTATTTGAGCGTTATCCGCAGTTTGATCCGCGTCTCTGTGTGACAGAGATGATGGAGGCCTATGCGGCACAGGCGATAGTATGTATCCGGGAAAGCGGGCTGACTGCCGCGAATGTAAATCTGGGCGGCGGCGCGCTTGCCAGGGGCCACCCGATCGGTGCCTCAGGGACTATTCTGCTGTGTCGTTTATTCCATGAACTCCGCCGTCACCGGCAGCAACAGGGGGTATGTGCAATAGCGGCAGCCGGCGGAATTGGGTCGGCCATGCTGCTGAGCCGCTGGAACAGACCGGCGATATCATCCATGACGGGGTTGCCATAAGCCCGGTTCCCGGTTCCCGGTTTATGGCGTTATTGGCTTACTGAATCTGAAGGGGCGGAGCCCTTCTGTGGCGGTGGCATATTATATCGGGTGGGAAATAATAGCGCGGATATATTTCCCGTCCGGAAAAAAACGAATGGTTAATTTTTGTACATGGACGAAAAAAACAACCCTGTGATAGCATTTCGCGAATTATAAACAGGCGATTTCAGCATTATGCTTTTTAATTCGTATAATTAAACTATTAATTTTTACACCAGTAAGACTCCGATAAACGTTTTTATGTAAATAGTTTATTTTTATGTAAATAAACTCCACTCCGTTTATCTCTGTCAGTCGGTAAATACTCTGTGTGCTTATAAGTTTATATTCTGTTATTCATTTTTTTGTCTGTTGTTAATTAACTATGTTGTTTGTATTAATTTTTCCAATCCACCTTCAGGAGATGTACATGAAAGATAATCACCCGTTGCAGTCATCGCGCCGTGACGTATTGAAAAAAACCTTTGCCTTGTCACTGATATCAGTCACAGGCGCAGCGGCTATTCCGTTGCCGGCAATGGCGTTCAGCGATATCCTGAGTAAGGAAGAGCGTGATAAAATGACCCCTGATGAGATTATTGAACATTTCAGACAGGGTAATATCAGATTCCGTCAGAATAAGCCGATGGAGCATGATTACCTGGCGCAAAAACGCAGAACATCATCAGGACAATATCCTGCTGCAGTGATACTGAGTTGTATTGATTCGCGCGCCCCGGCTGAAATTGTACTGGATACAGGGATCGGTGAAGTATTTAATTCCCGGGTGGCAGGTAATATCAGTAACCGTGATATTCTGGGCAGTATGGAATATTCCTGTGCTATTGCAGGGGCAAAAGTTGTGTTTGTATTAGGTCATACCCGCTGCGGGGCTGTCCGCGGTGCGATAGATAATGCCGAACTGGGTAATCTGACTGGCTTGTTAAACGAAATTAAACCCGCGATTAGCCAGACCGTCTATCAGGGAGAACGAAAAGGAAGTAATTATGATTTTGTTGATGCAGTTTCCCGGAAAAATACAGAACTGACTATCGGTAATATCCGTAAAAATAGCCCGGTACTGAATTCCATGGAGCAGGAAGGAAAAATTAAGATTATTGGCGGGATGTACCATCTGATTGGCGGGCGGGTGGAAATCTTCGAAGTCTGACGATATCCGCTGCTGATTTAACCGAAGGCAGGGATATAAAGAAACAACGCTTATGCCGTTACTTGCCTTATGTTATTAAGTTTATATATACACCTTTTGTCGCGAATTATAGCCGGATAATAACTGAGCGTTATTCACTCGGTGCTGGCAGTAATGACTTTCCTGTGCATTGGTCACCTGTACGCTGGCGATAGCCGGCTCTGTTATACCAGGGGTCAGCGTCATTTTTATCACAGTAACCCAATCTGCTTAAAGCGAAAGCAGACGTCCAATTTTAGACGTTTCACGCCGGTGTTTTTCCTGCACGTCTGCCATAAGCGGTTTAGCCCTGCTGCGGCTCTCATCCTCAAGCGGCTTCATATGGAAAAACATCGCATCCACCAGGTTGCCGCTGAACTGGCGATAGCGGATACAGGCATAACACAGAAGGTAAAGGCGGGACTGCTCAGGCTTCAGGTTACGTAGATCGTAAATGGTAAGTTCCGAATGCAAGAGAAATTGCTGATGCCCTTCAGACCCGTGGCGTGAAGCTTGCTCTGGGCAACAGATCCGATGGGTAAGATGTTCTTTAATGTGCTGGCGACGTTTGCCGGGTTTGAAGGCGATCTGATACGTCTTCGCACGCGCGAAGGGATGGCCATTGCACGGGCGAAAGGAAAACTGCGGGGGAAGCAGCCGAAGCTGTCAAATAAACAGCAGAAAGAGCTTTGCAGGATGCACGGAAGCGGCGAGTACTCTATCAGCGATCTGGCTGAATTATTCTCCGTCTCCCGTCCCACGGTCTATCGGACGCTTTCCCGTGGGAAATAATGGAAAATTGGATCTAATGAAATAAGCAAGGAGCAGTTATGTACTACAGAAATGAAGTTATAAGTTATTTGCAGGCTAATAAAATTCTTGCGTTAAAACTCGACCACGCATTAGCGGGGGTAGGAAAAGCCGTATCAAATCAGATTGATACAATCGGTGCAGGTGCAACGCGTGTGCTGTATTATACATCCTGCTTTACTGATGAATATCAGGATGTCTGCCAGAAACAAAAGTCTGAAGATATTCGATTTAAAAACGGTGTTGTTTATCTTCTTCGAAATGGTGATGTTGCATATGACATGCTAAAAATATATTTCGAGGAAATATTTAAATATAAAACTTCAGAGCAGCTTGAGCATATCAAAAAAATGCTTATGGCTGTTAATATCCATATTGCCGCAAGTTCACTCACAAGTGCGGGGTTTGCTTTAGCAACAGCATCATTTGTTGCTGCAGGCATGAATCTAAGTCTCGAACTCAGTGCAATAGCAGGGCGAAGAGCGGGAAGTGTTGCGGGGGTTATTAGCGTATATGGCGTTGTGCAGAAAGCGGCAGATAGTGCGCATAGTCTTCATATTACTTATCCAGCGTACTACTCAGCGTTATATGCTCAAGAACTGGAAATGATGTACTTCCTGATAGAACCATTGTTTGAGAGGGCTGAGGCATTTAAAGCACAATCGGCATCGGATGATGGTATTGCAGATATCATCACCAGGATGATTCGGTAAGTCATGATGAATCTTATTAAAAGATTTTTCAGGCGGGTATTCAGGTCATTAATTTCGTATTATGGCCCGGCAGTGCTGACAATAATTTTCGCTTTGGTTCAGGGTTTTTTATTCCCGGACAGCCCGATCTGGCTCATCCCTTTATTTTTTGTTTTTGTGATGGTTGTTTTATCTATATGTGAAATTGTAAAGATCAAACGCCGGCATTAACGTAAATTTATTTATAAGGAAATAATATGTCTACACCCGCACATTTATGGCTTGAAGATGAGAGCGGCTCTCCGGTAGTCGGTAGTTGCATGATGCCACTTCGGCTGGGGTCTATCGAGTTAAAATCATTCTCTCACGGTGTCACTATTCCGGTTGACCCGAGCCGGGGAAAACTTACAGGTACGCGCGTTCACCGCCCTGTCACAATAGTGAAAGAATTTGATCAGACAACGCCACTTCTGTATCGCGCTGTCTGCGAAGGCCGGACCATGAAGAAAGCGACAATCAAGATGTACCGTATTCTGGAATCGGGCATTGAGGCTGAGTATTTCAATATCATTCTGGAAAACGTTAAGTTCACTACAGTTGCACCATACCTGTCACCTAACGGTATGAGTAGTACTCACCTTGAAACGCTCGAATTGCGTTATGAAGCGATTACCTGGAAGTATACGCAAGGAAATATTATCTATCGTGACTCATGGAACGATCGTTGTTGTGCCTGATAACGAAGGAAATCAGAGGAGGTGGATACCTCCTCTGACACAACTGAGGAGAGACAATGCCGGCTCGGGGTATCTCGTGAAAGGTCGGAACAGATTAAATAACACCCTTACCCGAATTCCCAAGCCATAAGCCTGGCTTTCCCTCGATGGGACTTTAGACCGAACCTTGCTGTTCGATTACTAAAACCCTACTAGCAACTTGAGGGTGTGCGACATGTTCAGTTCCTTCACTAGCATAAAAAATATCACCAACATGAAGTGTTTTTACCTTAATTTCATTCCCGATTTTGTAGTGCATATCAACAACTCCGTCCATAACAGCAAAAACCTCTTGCCCATCGTTGATATGCCATTTGTAAGGACTATCAGTCCAGTGTAATTTCACGCTAGTTTGGTCAAACATGGCAATAGGTAAAGACCCCCATGGCTTGTTACTTTCGAAATCCTTACTTCGAATAAATTTCATGGCTTTAGACTCACATTAAACAAATTTTGTTAGGAGTTCTACGCCGGAACCGCCGAAATTTCCGGCGTAGAACTCCATTATGGGCGCATTTATGTCCCGGTCAGCAGAGTATATAAACAACCTTAATATCGATATTCTTATCACCCATCCCCGTTCCTGATGCGGGCAGGTACATTTATCTGCCTGATTTTCTGCATGATAATCAGGCATCAGCACACCGGCTGATTAATTATAATGCAGCCAGCACTCCTTTCCCGGATTAACCTGTCTTTTATTGTTGATTCTTAAGGATATCTCCTGATTTTTCGCACAAATTAACTATTGAGCCGGCGGGTAAAAAAAACTATATTAGCCGCGCTTTATATACATCCTTTTTTTTAACTATTTTCAATCCGGCCAGTGCGTGGTCCGGGTTGTAGGAGTGATATGATGACGGATAAAGTCCGTATTAATACTTTGAGTGCTAATTCATTACCACAAAGCAATGAAAGCCTTCTGTCCAGACAAGCCGGATTCGAATCGAATGTCAGGAGTTATCCACGTAAACTGCCGCTGGCGATCACCAAAGCGCAGGGCGTATGGATCACCGATGCAGACAATAAACAGTATCTTGACTGCCTTGCCGGGGCCGGAACACTGGCACTGGGCCACAATCATCCGGAAGTGCTTCACAGCATCCAAAGTGTTATTTCCAGCGGCTTACCGTTACATACGCTTGATCTGACCACACCGTTAAAAGACGAATTCTCAGCCTATCTGCTGTCGCTGTTGCCGGGTGAAGGTAAAGAATATTGCCTGCAGTTTACCGGTCCTTCCGGGGCTGATGCAGTAGAAGCTGCTCTTAAGCTGGCCAAAAAAGCGACCGGCCGTAGCGGAATCATCAGTTTCTCCGGTGGTTACCATGGTATGACCCATGGCGCATTATCAGTGACCGGCAACCTGTCACCTAAAGAAGCTGTCGACGGCCTGATGCCGGAAGTACAGTTTATGCCTTATCCGAACCAGTACCGTTGCCCGCTGGGTATCGGCGGTGAAGCCGGTACGCAAGCGCTGGGTTATTACTTCGAAAACCTGATCAACGATGTTGAAAGTGGTGTCCGCAAACCTGCGGCGGTAATTCTGGAAGCAGTGCAGGGTGAAGGTGGTGTTAACCCTGCGCCGGTTGAGTGGCTGCAGCGTATCCGTAAAGTTACCCGTGAACATGGCATTGTGCTGATTATTGATGAAGTGCAGGCTGGTTTTGCCCGGACCGGTAAACTGTTTGCCTTCGAACATGCGGGAATTGAGCCGGATATTATCGTGATGTCTAAAGCGGTCGGCGGAAGCCTGCCTCTGGCGGTGCTGGGCATTAAGAAAGATATTGATGTCTGGTCACCCGGCCACCACACAGGGACGTTCCGCGGTAACCAGATGGCGATGGCCACCGGTCTGACAACCCTGAAAATCCTGAAAGAAGAGAATATTGCCGCGAAAGTGGCTGCTCAGGGAGAATGGCTGACGGGCAGGTTACAGGAGTTGCAGAAACGTTATCCGGTGATTGGGCAGGTTCGTGGCCCGGGACTGATGATTGGTATTGAAATCGTTAACCCTCAGCTGCCTCAGGACGCTATGGGCTGCTACCCGGCAGATGGTGAGCTGGCAGGCCTGCTGCAGAAAACCTGCTTTGAAGAAGGGCTGATTCTGGAACGCGGTGGCCGCCATGGTTGCGTATTACGTCTGCTGCCGTCGCTGCTGATCACTAACGATGAGCTGGACATTTTCCTGGAAAAATTTGAGCGTGCATTGCTGAATGCCGGCGTTCAGCCAGCCTAAGCGGAGTCATAATATGTCAGATATTAATCCGATCCTTTGCGGATCGGCCGAAAGCATCGCTGCCTATCAGGCGGCTATCGAACAGAGTTCACAGGCCGTCGTGCAGTGGTTACAGCAGCCTGAAATGTATCAGGGGAAAACCGCCGGGCAATTACGCGAGCGCATTAATCTTGAGTTCACGGCTCAGGGACTGGGTAACCAGGCTGCCATTGAACGTGCCGTCGAGTTTTTCCTGAAGGACAGTCTGTCGGTTCATCATCCGCAGTGTGTGGCACATTTGCATTGTCCGAGTCTGGTGATCAGCCAGGCGGCAGAAGTCCTGATTAACGCCACGAACCAGAGTATGGATTCCTGGGATCAAAGCCCGTCCGCGACTATTATTGAAGTCAGACTGATTGAATGGTTGCGTGAACGGGTCGGGTTTCCGGCCGGTGATGCCGGAGTGTTCACCAGTGGCGGTACTCAGAGTAACCTGATGGGGTTAATGCTGGCCCGTGATGCCTTTTTTGCCCGCCAGGGACATTCTGTACAACAGCAAGGACTGACAGGCGACCTGAACAAAATTAAAGTGTTTTGTTCCGAGCACGCCCACTTTTCGGTACAGAAAAATATGGCGCTGATGGGGCTGGGCTACCGGTCAGTAACTCTGGTAAAAACCGATGCCTTCTCGCGGATGGATATCAATGATCTGCAACAGAAACTGGCACAGGCGAAGGCTGACGGTGAGCAGGTACTGGCGATAGTTGCAACCGCCGGAACCACCGATGCCGGTGCTATCGATCCGTTAACTGAAATCACGGCGCTGGCAGCAGAACAGGATATCTGGGTTCATGTGGATGCAGCCTGGGGCGGGGCATTACTGCTCTCTGAAAAGTATCGTCATTACCTGCAGGGGCTGCAGGCGGCTGACTCAGTGACTCTCGACTTCCATAAGCAGTTTTTCCAGACAATCAGTTGTGGCGCGTTCCTGTTAAAAGATGCCCGCCATTATGAATTGATGCGCTATCAGGCGGCTTATCTGAACTCCGATTTTGATGAAGAGCAGGGGGTTCCAAACCTGGTCTCTAAATCACTGCAAACCACCAGACGTTTTGATGCCCTGAAATTATGGATGGGTCTGGAAGCGCTGGGCCAGAAGAAGTATGCAGAAATTATCGATAACGGGGTGTCTCTGGCACAGCAGGTTGCGGCCTATATTAAGACGCAGCCAAATCTGCAACTGGTGATGGAGCCACAGCTGGCCAGTGTGTTATTCCGTTATGTTCCGCAAAATCGCACCGTCGATGCGGCTATAGGGTTACTGAATCAGCATATTGGCGATACATTGCTGGCATCAGGGAGTGCCAATGTCGGTGTGACTGAAGCCGATGGTATTACCTGTCTGAAACTAACATTGTTAAATCCGGTGGTTAATTTAGCGGATGTAAACGTGCTGCTTAACAGCGTACAGCAGTGTGGTGCGGAGTTATTTAACGCCTGATCACTCAGTCAAAACCGGTAATTTAGTGTTACCGGTTTTTTTATACACACGTTAGTTACAACATACAATTATGTCTTTTAATAAACAGGTGCAAAACATCAGCAACAGAAATTAATCATTATTTCCGGCAACCTTATCGTTATCAACGGGTGACCGGAAGCATATCTGATGTCCGTATAAATGGTATTCCGCACCTTCGCAAGCCCATTTTCGGGGAGATTACCCGGCATGGAAGAAGGTGCTATCGACATGAAAAATACCCGTCATAGTACCGGGAATAGTGATTGATTGAGAGCTGCGCTTGAATCGGGAGAATAGTTGAAAAACAGCCTCAGTATACAATATTTTCCGTTTCCCAAACGGAGCCATGTTATGCTGAATTATCATCTTCAGAAGAGGTTTTTGGTTATGGCTGATAAAAAAATGATTTCCATCGACCAGTTCGATACTGAGGATCGGCAAGCAATACAGATACTTTATCACCAGTTAATCGAAAAATACCGGCAACGCACGGGCAGGCTGCCAGATGTAAAAAAAGAAAAAGAGTTTACTGCTGAAGCCAGACAACAAATCATGTCACAGAAAGTCAGCAAAGAAAAAGCAGCTGCTGAAAAGGCACAAAAAAAACCTGGCCGAAAGAAAAAACCACAGTCACTCGCGGCCAGTGAAGTAAAAGACTTTAACTGGTCGGCATCCGTCGCCAAAGGCTGCCGATGCTGACCGGTTAAGATTCAGTTATTAATCCAATAGGTTCCCGTTTCAGGTAATGACAGAAATTGCTGGTTCATCTGATGCAGGGTTTGTTCCGGTGAGAGATCAGCAAATAATTGCGGATGAAATTTTTTAGCGAAAAATTCAACAGCAAGTAAATGCCAGGGACTCATATAAAAATTTTGCCAGAGGGCAGAAGCATGGTGATTTGTGACTGCCGGTAATAATCTGGCAGTGCTGTCACTGGCCAGCACTGACGCAAATGAGGCTTTAGCCTGGAGGGCAGAAACCTGCGGCCCCAGTTGCAGCTGGCCGGCCTTTTCCGGCCCGGCTGATCCGGTGGCGATATATATATCAGGATTATCTACTAATAACGTCTCCGGGCTTAGCTGGCCAAAGACGGAAGAAAACCGGCCTGCCGCAATATTATCACCGCCGGCGAAAGCAATAAGGTCGGCCAGATTACCGTGGGATACGGTCGTGCAGCATACATTTTTTTTCCCGAGATTTAATTGTAAAAACACCCGCGGCTTAGCGCCATGCCAGCCGGAGAGACGATCACGGATTAATTGCATATGTTGCTGATAAAAAGCAATAAAACGTTCAGTTTTTGCCTGATCATTCAGCGCCTGTCCCAGAGTTCTCAGACTGTTTACTGTATTGCCTAACAGGTCCACCCGAAAATCAAGAAACAACACCGGAATATGGGCCGCGGATAATTTGTTTACAAAGGAATCAGTCTCTGGCGGGGTTTTAGCATATACCGGCAGGATCACCAGATCCGGTCGCAGACTGATAATCCTCTCCGGATTTAACTGAGAAAAGTTAGAATTACCAATTAATGGAATACCGGCAATTTCCGGATACGCTTTAATGTATCTGTCCAGGGTCTGACTATCCAGACGACTTAAGTCTGCCGGCCAGCCGACGACACGCCTGACCGGGTTACCGTCCTCAACCAGGGCCAGGGTATAAATCATCCGGCTTTCGCCAATAACAATCCGCTGCGGATTGTCAGGAACAGTCACCTGTCGCTGTAAACTGTCCGTCAGCACTTTACTCTGTGCTGCAACCGGTAACACCAGTGCCAGCAAAAAGCATATTTTCTTTATTGCTCTCATTAAAACTCCTGTAAAGAGAAACGCCACAGGCGGTTCTCTTTATTGTGATTAGCGATCAGACCCCGGCCGCCATTAACTTCAAATTGCGAATTATACCTGCAGATGACTCCCGGGTAATAGTTATGATGCTTGTACGCTCAACCGCACAGCGATTTCTTTAAGTGAGAGACATAAGCCGTATCGCAAAACGGTATTTCAGTGAGAAACGGAGCCATACTGTACAGATTACCGGCAATCCGGGGGAGGGTGCGCTACGTGAATCCTGAGAGAAAAGCAGGGGTCTGACCCTGCAGATTTCACACAGGACAAGCTGTTCAATATCACATTTTTACCATTCCAACATAATATCCGCGGAGCAGATAGCGATAGCAGGGATAACCACGGCGGATAACTAACGCAATTTAAATATATTCATGAAAAATGCGTGGCATATCAGGCACAGAAAATGATGATGCTCAAAGATCCGGTATTACGGGATACGTATAAAACGGGGAGCTACAGCCCGTAATCCGATACCTGAGGACATAATACTGAATATGATAAATTTGATTGTTTATTTCAACAACGACAATAATCTTTGATAATCAGGGTTAACCTGGCGGACATGCTCTTCATTTCCATCAGGGTAGGTTATAACCATCCCGACTCCTCGTTGCTTATCCGCCTCAAGTGACACGTTTTTTTCCGCATGAAACATTGGCTCTATCACTATATTTTTAGTATTCCGAAGCCTGTAACGCCTGCTCGATTGTTCATAATCCGTATTCCCCCCGAACATTTCAATAATTGTCTCGTTAAACATATGACTGATATATGTCATCGGGAAAAAATCTGTTTTTAAATCAAGGTCTCCACTGACTTCTTTTGCCCTTCCTGTTCCATATCCGTCACTGAGCCCGTAATCATCAAAATCAAAGATATAGCTGGTTTCAATAACCTTTTTACCCGTCACCAGGGGGTTGCTGTCAGAAATCTTAAAACTGACGCGCAGAGAATTAAGCTGCCACTGGCATGGGCCGCCGCCGTCAACGGCGATATTCTGCTGCAGGATATCGCCGCTACCCTGTGGTCTGAACGCCTGTTTAAAACCGTTAAACCCCCGAATTTCATAGGCTTTATTACTCGAATTATAGTCTTTGCTCTTACATCGTTCGGAGCGGTAAAGCATCTGCATCGGCAGCAGCGTAATACCCTCAGGTACCCTGACGGACACCGTTACCCGCTGCGCATTATCCGGTGGTAACAGCGTTTGATCCGTACGCCCATCACACCCTGATAGCAACACGAAAGCAGGCAAAAACACGGCGATTTTAGATAGAATATTCAACTTCTTCCTCCGTTACTGCCGTAAAGCGGAGCAGGGCATTCCTCCCGGTTTCTTCTGCCTGTGTCCGGTGCAGCGTAACCGGAAGCATGTTCTGAAGGGCAATGAACTGCCGGTTACGCTCAACCTCATCGGGATTGCTGCAGGCCGCGCTTTTCTCAACTTCCTCCCGGAATTTTTCCCGCATCGCTTTCCTGCTCATCTCCCGCGCCGGATCGGCCAGCTCC